>NZ_JBHYMF010000203.1:0-11708 GCF_042742855.1 Streptomyces sp. NPDC058877
CCGGGCCCGTCTCCGTCACGCGCTCCTACGCGGTCCACTCCGACCAGTCCATGTTCCAGCCGTTGAGGCCGTTGTCCGGCTTGATCTGCTTGTCCTTGGAGTTCTTCACGATCACCACGTCGCCGATGATCGAGTGGTCGTAGAACCAGGCGGCCGGCATCGAGCCGTCGCCGGCGCCGCGGGCGTCCTGGAGGCCGACGCAGCCGTGGCTCACGTTGGAGGAGCCGAAGGTGGAGGCGGGCGCCCAGTAGTTGCCGTGGACGAAGGTGCCCGAGGTGGACAGGCGCATCGCGTGCGGCACGTCCTTGATGTCGTACTCGCCGCCGAAACCGACCGTGGCCCCGTTCATGCGGGTCACCTTGTACTTCTCGCTGATGACCATCTGACCGTTGTACGTGGTCGTGGACGGCGCGCCCGCGGTGATCGGCAGCGTCTTGATGACCGTGCCGTCCCGCTCGACCTTCATCGTCTTGGCGCTCGCGTCGACGGTGGAGACCTGGCGGCGGCCGATGGTGAAGCTGACCGTCTTCTTCTGCTTGCCGTAGACGCCGGGACGGCCCTCGACGCCGTCCAGGTTGAGGTGGACCGTCACCTTGGTGCCGGCCGCCCAGTAGTCCTCGGGCCGGAAGTCGAGGCGGTCGTTGCCGAACCAGTGGCCCTGGATCTCGACGTCCGGGACCGCCGTCACCTTGATGGCCTTCTCCACGGCCTCGGGGTTGGTGATGCCCCGGGTGAAGTTGATGGAGACCGGCATGCCCACGCCGACGGTGGAACCGTCCTCGGGCGTGTAGTGGCCGATGAAGGTGTTCTGCGGGACGAGGGTGGTGAAGGTGATGTCCTTCGCCGACTCGCGGCCCGCGGAGTCCGTCGCGATCGCGTGCACCTTGTACTGGGTGGCCGCGGCCAGGTGCGCGCTCGGCGTCCAGCTGGAGCCGTCGGCCGCGATCCGGCCCTCGACCTCGGCGCCCTGGGAGTCGGCGACGGTGACCGTGGTCAGCTTGCCCTGCTCCGCGGTGACCTTGAGGGCCCCACTGGTGGCGACCGCGTCGGCGCCGTCCTTCGGAAGGATCGTCACGACCGCCTGGGAAGCCGCGTTCCCCTGATCGCCGCCCTGGGCGGCCGGGGTCTGCCCGCCGGCACCGCCCGCGGTGGTCCCCCCTCCGCCGCAGGCGGTGAGCACCAGGAGCAAGGCCCCCGCCGCCAGGGCCTGCAGCCTGACGCCCCCACGTCGGCCGCGTCGCCCCGTCGCCCCTACCGATGCCCCCGATATCGGCTGCCGGTTCACTGTGCTCGTCTCCCCTCGCACGGCCTGGCTCCGCCACGGCCCCACCCCCGTGTGCATCCACTCGCGCACACAGCGCTAGATAATCACACCGCAGGACACGAAAGTTCCTCGTAAATGTCACCGTTCAGTCCCAGTGGACCTGATGGGGGCGGTGTAGGGGGCGGACGGGGGTCAGTGCAGGGCGGAGCCGGCCTTCCAGCGGTCCCACTCCAGGTTCCAGCCGCCGAGACCGTTGTCGGGGGCGACCTCCTTGTCCCGGGAGTTGACCACCTCCACCACGTCGCCGATGAGCGTCCGGTCGAAGAACCAGCCGGCCGGCGAATCGGCGCTGCCGCCCTTCTCGTCCCGCAGCCCGACGCAGCCGTGGCTGACGTTGACGGAGCCGAACGTGGCGGCGTCGGCCCAGTAGTTGCCGTGCAGGAAGGTCCCCGAATCGGTGAGGCGCATCGCGTGCGGCACGTCCTTGATGTCGTACTCGCCGCCGAAACCGACCGTGGCCCCGTTCATGCGGGTCACGTCGTAGAGCTCGGTGACGACCATCTTCCCGTTGTACGTGGTGGTCTTCGGCGCTCCCGCGGTGACCGGCAGGGTGGCGAGGACCCCGCCGTTCCTGCGGACCTGCATGGTGTGCGCGGCGGCGTCGACCACGGAGACCTGGGAACGGCCGACGGTGAACCCCACGGTCTTGCGCTGGATGCCGTACACGCCGGGCGCGCCCTCGACGTCCCGCAGGGCGAGCTCGACGGTGACCTCGGTGCCCGGCCGCCAGTACGCGGCGGGGCGGAAGTCGAGCCGCTCCTTGCCGAACCAGTGGCCGACGACCTCGACCGGCGGGTCCGAAGTGACGCGGATGGCCCGCTCGACCGCGGCACGGTCCTCGATCGGCATGTTGAAGCCGAAGGAGACGATCATGCCGGTGCCGACCGTGGAGCGGTTCTCCGGCTTGAAGTAGCCGATGAAGCGGGACTCGGGGACCACCGTGGTGAAGGTGGTGTGCCGGGCGGAACGACGCCCGTGGGCGTCGAGAGCGACCGCGTCCACGCTGTACTTGGCGGCCAGTGCGAGCCGTCCCCCGGACCGGGGCCGCCAGCGCAGGCCGTCCGGGGAGACCTCCCCGGCGACCTCGGTCCGCCGGCCGTCCTCCACCCGGGCGACGCTCACCCGTTCGAGCCGCCCGCTGTCCACCTTCACCTCGACCGGCCCCTCGGCCGGCACCGCCCGGCTGCCGTCCTCGGGGCTGATCCGGATGACGTCCCCCGGGGCCCGCGCCTTGCCCGGCAGGACGATGCCGACGCCTCCCCCGCCGTCCGCTCCGGTGCAGCCCGCGAGTCCCGCAGACAGCCCGGCCAGTCCCGCCACCAGTCCCGCCACCGCCAGGGCGCGCTCCGCCCGCTTCCGTACGCATGTCACGCCCGGCCCAACGACGGCCACCCTCCAGGGGAAACGTGCGTGCGGGTCATGTTGGGAGCACGGCCGTGCGGGCAGAACAGGAGGGAGAACCACCCGCGGGAACGACGGCCGGGACGCCGCCGGTGCCCCGGGTGCGGGCCCGACGAGCCGCAGGAGGCCGGGACGGTGTCGAGCGCAGCCGAGCAGGAGGCGGTAGCGGAGCCTGCCCCGGAGCGGGCCCGGCTCCCCGTGTGGCCGGGGGCGCCCACGCCGCTCGGCGCCCGCTGCCGGGTCGGCCCCGGCGGCGTCGCGGGCACCAACTTCGCCCTGTGGGCGGGCGGTGCGGAGGCGGTGGAACTGTGCCTCTTCGACGCCGGGGGGACGGAGACCCGGCTGCCGCTGACCGAACTGACCCACGAGATCTGGCACGGATTCGTGCCGGGCGTCGGACCGGGACAGCGCTACGGCTACCGGGTGCACGGCCGCTGGGACCCGTGGACCGGCGCCCGCTGGAACCCGGCCAAGCTGCTCCTCGACCCGTACGCGCGGGCCGTCGACGGCGACTTCCCGCTGCCGCCCCAGGTGTACGGCCACGTCCGGGACTGGCCGCAGCAGCACGTCGCCGACACCGTCCGCGACGACCGCGACTCCGCCCCGCACGTGCCGAAGGGCGTCGTCGTCCAGGACGACGACGACTGGTCCGACGACCGCAGGCCCAAGACGCCCTGGCCGGACTCGGTCATCTACGAACTGCACGTCAAGGGCTTCACCCGGCGGCACCCCGGCATCCCGGAACACCTCCGGGGCACCTACGCGGGGCTCGCCCACCCGGCGGCGGTCGACCACCTCGTACGGCTCGGGGTGACGGCGGTCGAACTGCTCCCGGTGCACCAGTTCGCCCACGAGGACCACCTGCTGCGCCGAGGCCTGCGCAACTACTGGGGCTACAACTCGCTCGGCTACTTCGCCCCGCACGCCGGCTACTCCTCGTCCGGTACGACCGGCCAGCAGGTCGGCGAGTTCAAGCGGATGGTGCAGGCGCTGCACGCGGCCGGGATCGAAGTGATCCTCGACGTCGTCTACAACCACACCGCGGAGGCCGGCGAACTGGGCCCGACCCTCTCCCTCAAGGGCATCGACAACCGCGGCTACTACCGGCTCCAGTCCGACGCCCGCCGCTACGCCGACTACACGGGCTGCGGCAACACCCTGCATGTCGTGCAGCCGCAGGTGCTGCGGCTCATCACCGACAGCCTGCGCTACTGGGTGACCGAGATGGGGGTGGACGGCTTCCGCTTCGACCTGGCGGCGGCCCTCGCCCGGTCCTTCCACGACGTGGACATGCTCTCCCCCTTCCTCGCCGTCATCGCCCAGGACCCGGTGCTGAGGCGGGTGAAGCTCATCGCCGAACCGTGGGACGTGGGCAACGGCGGCTACCAGGTCGGTGCCTTCCCTCCCCTGTGGACCGAGTGGAACGACCGCTACCGGGACGCCGTGCGGGACTTCTGGCGCGGGGCGCTGCCCGACGTGCGGGACCTCGGCTACCGGCTCTCCGGCTCCAGCGACCTGTACGCCTGGGGCGGGCGCCGGCCGTACGCCTCCGTCAACTTCGTCACCGCCCACGACGGCTTCACCCTCCGCGACCTCGTCACCTACGAACGCAAGCACAACGAGGCCAACGGCGAGGGCAACCGGGACGGCACCCACGACAACCGCTCCTGGAACTGCGGCACGGAGGGCGAGACCGACGACCCCGACGTCAACGCCCTCCGCCTGCGCCAGCAGCGCAACCTGCTCACCACCCTGCTGCTCTCCACCGGGGTGCCGATGCTCGTCGCCGGAGACGAGATGGGCCGCACCCAGGGCGGCAACAACAACGCCTACTGCCAGGACAACGAACTCGGCTGGCTCGACTGGTCCCTCCCGGACGACCCCGGCCGCGCCCAGCTCCTCGCCCTCACCCGCCGGCTGCTCGCCCTGCGCCACCGCCACCCGGTGCTGCGCCGCCGGGCCTTCTTCTCCGGCCGGCCGCAGGGCGCGGACGGGCTGCGGGACCTGGCCTGGTTCACCGCCGACGGCACCGAGATGACCGAGCCCGACTGGTACGCCCCCACCGCCACCCTCGGCCTCTACCTGTCGGGCCGGGACATCCCGGGCCGGGACGCGCGGGGCGAGCAGATCACCGACGACAGCTTCCTCGCCGTCCTGCACGCCGGCCCCCACCCGCTCGACTTCCGGCTGCCGGGCCCGCCCTGGGCGGAGACGTACGAACTCCTGGTGGACACCGGCCGCGAGGACCAGGACCGGGCACCGGGCACCGAGCACCGGGGCGGCGGGACGATCGCGGTGGGCGGACGCTCGACGGTCCTGCTGCGCGTCCGGGGCTGACCGGGGCCGGGGCTGACCGGGGCCCTGGGGACGGCCGGGGCCCCGGGGACGGCCGCCGTGCCGCCGGTGGGGCTCAGGACCGGACGGCCAGTTCCGACTCCAGCCTGGCCAGGTGGCGGGCCTCGGCCTCCTTGCGCGCGGAGGCGAAGCGGCGGTCGACGAGGAGGACCGGGGCCAGCCACAGGTAGCCCCACGGGCTGAAGGAGTCGACGCCCCCCGTCTGCCGGAGCAGCTGGTTGGTGACCAGGGCCAGCACCATGGCGACCACCCAGGCCGCCGGACGGTGTCGCCCGACGAACCGCACCGGCGCGTTCCAGGGGCCCGCGAGCGCCTCGACCGTCGCGGCGTGCACGGCCGCCCCGCGATCGGTGGGAGCGGCGGCCTCGGCCGCACGGGCGGCGCCGAGGGCCCCTTCGGTGCCGCTGCCGGCGAGGGACTCGCTGAGGTCGCGGGCCTGTTCCTGCGTCTGCTGGACGGCGAGCCGCTGGTGCACGACGCCCATCCGCAGCTCGTCCCAGTAGCCGCGGCGGGCCCAGCGCTCGGCCTCGGCGAGCCGCTCGGCCTCGGCCGTCCCGGGGCCGAGCTCCTTCAGCCGGCGGGACAGGGCAGCGGCCCGGCCGGCGCGCCCCGGATGGTCGAACGCATCTGCGCGCAGGCACAGTTCGGCGTACCCGGCGAGGAGCCCGAGGTGGTCGCCGTCCAGGGCGAGGCCGGCGCGGAAGGCCCGCTCGGCACTGTCGTCGTGGTCGTCCTCGTCCTCGGCGACGTGGCCGAGCGCGAGCCAGCAGTAGAGGTCGGGATGGGGTCCGAGCCGGTCGAGGCCCTCCTGGGCGGCCCGCCGGACGGCAGCCGCGCCGCCGGCGAGGAAGAGTTGCTCGCAGCGGTCGCCATAGGCGTCGATCGTGGTCACTCGGTGTCCTCCTCGTCCATGCCCCCTGTGGGACCGCGCAAGTCTGTGACGTGCGGCTTCGCCGGGTCAAGGCCGTTCGGTGGCGCGGGTCAAGTCGGCCGGAAAACCGGATGAGACGTGTCAGTGGTGAACCGTATGGTCGGACCTGATGCCCGAGAAACCTGATTCCCCGAGGACCGCCGACCGCTCCGCGGTCCGCGTCCTGCTCCGCCTCTGGCCGTACGTGCGGCCCGTGCGGGCCCGGCTGTTCACCGCCGCGGCCGTCGCGATCGTCGCCTCCTGCCTGTCGCTCGTCATCCCGCTCGTGTTGAAGTGGATGGTGGACGGGCCCGTCGCCGACCGGGACCCCGGGGGCGTCTGGCTGGGGGCCCTGTACCTGCTGCTCCTCGGAATCACCGAGGCCGTCCTGTTCGGCTTCCGCCGCTGGCTGGTGGCACGGCCGTTGTCGGCCGTGGAGGCCCGGATGCGCTCCGAGCTGTACGCCCGGCTGCAGCGCCTCCCGATCGCCTTCCACGACCGCTGGGCCTCGGGACAGCTGCTCTCCCGCGGGACGACGGACCTGATGATGGTGCGGATGTTCCTGGCGTTCCCGCTGACGTTCCTGCTGGTCAACGCCGTCACCATCCTCGCCGGCTACGTCCTCCTGCTGGCCCAGGACTGGTCCCTCGGCCTGGTCCTCCTCACCCCCGTCATCCCCCTCGTGTTCGTCTGCTCGCTCTTCGAGCGCCGGTACGGGGTGGTGGCGCGCACGGCCCAGGACCAGGTGGGCGACCTGACCACGGTCGTCGAGGAGAGCGTCCTCGGCATCCGGATCGTGAAGGGCTTCGGCCGACACCGCAGCCAGGCCAGGGCCTTCCACGAGTTCGCCGGCCGGCTCCGCGGCACGGAACTCGCCAAGGCACGGCTGCTCGCCACCATCTGGGGGGTCATCACCGTCGTACCGGAACTGGCCATCGGCGCGGCCCTCGTCCTCGGCACCGTGCAGGTCGCGGACGGCCAGCTGTCGGCGGGCACCCTCGTCGCGTTCCTGTCGACGGCCCTGGCCCTGCGCTGGCCGGTGGAGTCCATCGGCTTCCTGCTCGCGATGAGCCAGGAGGCGGCGACGGCCACGGAGCGGTACTTCGAGGTGATGGACGCCGAGGAGGAGACCCGCACCACGGCCGGCACCACCACCGCCGCGGACGCCCCGGACGGCGTGCGCTTCGAGAAGGTGACGTTCCGCTACCCGGACGCCCCGGAGGACGCTCCGCCCGTCCTGGACGGCATCGACCTCCACATCCGACCCGGCGAAACCCTCGCCCTCGTCGGCGGCACCGGTTCCGGCAAGACCACCCTCACCGCCCTCGTACCGCGCCTGCACGAGGCGACGGGCGGCCGGATCCTGCTGGACGGCGAGGACACCTCCCTGATGGAACGGGAACGGCTCCGCTCCCTCGTCTCCATGGCCTTCGAGGAACCGACCCTCTTCTCCGCGAGCATCGGCGAGAACGTCCTGATGGGCGCGGCCGACGCCGGGGAGCAGGAGCTGCGGCGCGCCCTGGGCGTCGCCCAGGCGGACGGCTTCGTCGACCGCCTCCCGGAGGGCACCGCCACCCAGGTCGGCGAGCAGGGCCTGAGCCTGTCCGGCGGCCAGCGGCAGCGGCTCGCCCTGGCCCGCGCGGTCGTCGGCAAACCCCGGTTCCTGGTCCTGGACGACCCCCTCTCCGCGCTCGACGTCCACACGGAGGCACGGGTGGAGGCCGCCCTGCGGGAGGTGCTGCGGGAGACGACCGCCCTGGTCGTGGCCCACCGCCCGTCGACGGTGATGCTGGCCGACCGGGTGGCCCTGTTGTCGGGGGGCCGGATCACGGCCGTGGGCACCCATCAGGAACTGCTGCGGAGCAGCGAGGAGTACGCCTGGCTGATGTCGGGCGAGGGGGAGCAGCGATGACGGGGACCACACCGGTGCCGACGCCGGATCCGACGCCGACGCCGACGACTTTGGACACCGCCGCGGCCGGCTCCGTGAGCGGTCCGGCGGCCGATCCCGTGAGCGGTTCCGTGAGCGGTTCCGTGAGCGGCGTCGCAACCGATTCGGCGGCCGGTCCCGTGACCGATCCGTTCGACCGGGACGACCTGCCCGCGCCGCGCGGCGCGACGGGGGTCCTGCTGCGGTCGCTGCTCGCCGCGCACCGCACCAGGGTCGTCCTCGCGGCCCTGGCCCTCCTCCTCAAGGAGGCGGCGGTCCAAGCGGGCCCGCTGCTCGTCGCGTACGCCATCGACCGCGGCGTCCCCGCCTTCCGCGCCGGGGACCACGGGCCGGTCGTGGCCGTGGCCCTCGGCTACCTGCTGTGCGCCGCGCTGTCGGGCCTCCTCCAGTACGCCTTCGTCCGGGGCTCCGCCCGGATCAACCAGGACGTGCTGCTGGACCTGCGCGGTCGGATCTTCCGACACGCGCAACTGCTGAGCGTCGACTTCCACGAGCGCTACACCTCCGGCCGGCTCATCTCCCGCTCGACCACGGACGTCGAATCGCTGCGCGAACTGCTCTCGGAAGGTCTCCAGGAACTCATCGGGGTGGTCCTCTCCTTCGTCTCGATCTCCCTGGTGCTGCTCTGGCTGGACCTGGGCATCGGCGCGGTGGCGGTCGCCTCCTTCCTCCCCCTCTCCCTGCTGGTCCGCCGCTACCGGCGGCGGGCGGGCGCGGTCTACTCGGCACGCTCCACCGCCATCGCGGGCGTGATCGTGAAGTTCGCGGAGACCATGAACGGCATCCGCCCGGTCCGGGCGTTCCGCCGCGAACGCTCCAACGAGGCCGAGTTCGCGGTCCTCAACCACCGGCACGAGCGCAGCAACGGCGACGCCCTCCTCGAAATGGCCCGCTACGTGGTCGGCTCCCGTCTGGTGGCGAACACGGCGGTGGCCGGGATGTGTCTGTGGGGCGCGTACCGGGTCGCGGACGGCACCCTCGCACTCGGCGTACTGGCCGCGGCGGTGCTCTACATGCGCCGGCTGTACGACCCGATCGACCGTCTCGCCATGTTCCTCAACTCCTACGAGTCGGCGGCGGCCTCCCTCGCCAAGATCGCGGGTCTGCTCGCCCAGGAGCCGGGGGTTCCCGAGGCGAAGGCGCCCCGGGAGCTCCCCCGGCGGTCGAGCGCCCCGGGCCGCGAGGTCGTCTTCGACGGGGTCCGGTTCGCCTACCGGACGGGGGGCGAGGTCCTGCCCCGCTTCGACCTGACGATCCCGGCGGGTCAGACGGTGGCCGTGGTCGGCGCGACCGGTGCGGGCAAGTCGACGCTGGCGAAGCTGCTGGCCCGCTTCTACGACCCGACCGACGGCCGGGTCCTGCTCGACGGCGTCGACCTGCGCGAACTGGCGACCCCGGAGCTGCGGCGCGGCGTCGTCATGGTCACCCAGGAGGCCTTCCTCTTCTCCGGGACGGTCGCCGACAACATCGCGATCGGCCGCCCGGACGCCACCCGCGAGGAGGTCGAGGAGGCCGCGAGGGCCATCGGGGCCCACGCGTTCATCAGCAGCCTCCCGGACGGCTACGACACGGACGTGCGCAAGCGCGGCGGCCGGATCTCGGCCGGCCAGCGCCAACTGGTCGCCTTCGCCCGCGCCCTGCTCGCCGACCCGGCGGTCCTGATCCTGGACGAGGCGACCAGCTCGCTGGACGTCCCGGGCGAACGGGCCGTGCAGCGGGCGATGGACACGGTGCTGGCCGGCCGCACGGCGGTGGTCATCGCCCACCGCCTCTCCACGGTCGAGGTCGCCGACCGGGTCCTGGTGATGGAGTCGGGCCGGATCGTCGAGGACGGCCACCCGTCCGCCCTGGTGACGGGCGAGGGCCACTACGCGGGCCTCCACCAGGCCTGGCGGGACAGCCTGGTGGGCTGAGGACGCCCCGGGGCGGAGGGGCGGAGGGGCACAGATCGTGCCTCGTCGCCCCGCCGCCTCCTCCTCCCGGCGATCACATCGGGACGGGGAGGTGCGCCCGGAGGGAAGCCGGACCGGAGCGGAGGCCTCGTCGTCTGCGTGCGGGCCGTTCCGCTCGCGGGGACCGCGCTACTGCGGGGCGTCGAGGCCGCGCTCGTGGCGGTCGATGGCCTCGCGCACGGCGTTGACGAAGCCGTTCCAGTACGCGGGGGCGTCGGGCGCGGTGGAGGATGCCACGCCGGCGGTCCCCCGGCGGCCGGAGCCGCTGCCGAAGGTGCCGAACATCGCCCTGCGCAGTTCGGTGGAGGTCTCCAGCTGGGCACCGGCTCCGGTGCGCGTCCGATTGACGATGTTGGTCGGGTCGTCGCCGTTCAGCTCGACGTTGGCACCCGCGACGACCACTTCGACGCCCAGCGAGGAGTTCAGTCCGTACTGGTCGAACGCCCACTCCAGGTTGCGGATCAGCCGCTGGTCCCGGCCGCCGATGAGGATCCGCTTGGCCATCGGGGCGTCATCCGGCTTGTAGCCGTGGAGGGAGACCGCATAGAGGTTGTTGCTGCAGACCGCCAGGGCGGCAGGATCGTCACAGTGGGTCGAGGTGACGTGGAGGGACTTGACGGGGGCGGGCCGGGACGCGGTCAGCGTCTCGAACATCCAGTAGTCACGCTGCACCGCGCCCGGGGTGCTCGTGTCCGGCGTCGGCTCGGTTCCGGGTTCGGCACGGTCGTAACCGGCGATGGTGAGGCACAGTTCGGTGGTGCCCGATTCGAGGCCGCCGCCGTGCGGGGCGATGATCGCCGTACTGCGGACGGGGGCGCTGGTGAGGACGCTGAGCGGGGCGGTTGCCGCGGGGTCCTTGGCGTAGTCGTTCAGGGTCACGGGGGCACCGCAACGGAAGCGGCGCATCCAGTTGACGCCCTCTTCGTAGTCGGTGCTGCTGTAGAGCGCCGCGTTCGACGCGAACTCCTCGGCTTCGGCCGCAGCGGCGGTGCTGCCGTTCCCCGCGAGGTCGTTGAGCAGGGGCAGGGTGGCGGCCGCAGCCGCCACCGAGGCCAGGAGGGTACGCCTACTGGTGGGATTCATCCGCTGATCATCTCAACAGGACCGACTCGCCCCGCGAGGAGGCGGGCACGGTCCACCGGGCGGGCGGAGGACCCGCCGAAGTCCGGTGCCCGACGCTCGCACGTCCCACCCCTGCCCCTCACCGAAGCGGACGGGGCACCTGACGAGCCGCAGGCTCCAGCGGTAGTCGTCCGGCCCTGGGAACCACATCCCGCCGAGAAGTTTCCAGCCCCTCACTGCGGCAGCAGCCCGCCGGCCATCTCGGCACGGCCCGAACCGAGATCGGCTCCACGCGCTGCATGAACTCGCCCTCCGTGCCGGACTCCACAAGGGCGAACTCCTCGGTCTACGCCGGGAAGACCTCGATACCGGTATCGCTGCCGCCCGCCGCAACCTTCAGCACGCCAAGGCAGGCGGGCCCACCACGCCGCCCCCAAGATCTGGGCCCCTGAACGCCGCATCGCCCTCCCCGCCGGCTGCTTCCAGCCACTGAAGGTCCACCGCAAGCAGCAGCAGCGCGACCGTCATGCGGCAGGCACCGAGTGGCAGCACAGCGGGCACGTGTTCACCACTCCCCAGGGCAGACCGATCGACCCGACCAACCTCACCCGCGCCTTCACCACGCTCCTCCGCAAGGCCGGCCTCCGCCGCATCCGCTTGTTGAGTCGGCCCGGGGCGCGGTGCCGGGATTGCTCCCGGTCCGTTTCCCCGGACCGCTCGCCGAACCCGCCGTACCGATCTCTCGGTAACGGG
>NZ_JBHYMF010000204.1:0-11684 GCF_042742855.1 Streptomyces sp. NPDC058877
ACCGCTTCGCCTCCCGCCACCCCGTCGACTCCGGCACCGACCGTGACACCGGTGGCCGGTGGCGCCCCGAGCCGGGCCGCCGGGGGCGGGACCACCGGCACCGCAGGTGCCGCATCGGCCCCGACCCCGCCCCCGGGGCGCCTCCGTTCCACGCTGCTCCCCTCCGCCACGGCCCCGGAGCCCGCGCCTTCCGGCCGGGGCTCCGGCCCGTGCACCGCTCCCCGTCTCCCCGGGGCACCGTGTCCGTCCACCGGAGGGGAGCCGGAGGCCCCCGGACCCCCACGGGCACCCACCGGCCTGTGCTGTGGTGCCAGCGGCCCCGAGGTCGCCGACCTGCAGTACCGACTCCGCTGGCTCGGCTTGTACGAGGGGCGCGTCAACGGCACCTACAACCAGCGGCTGACCGAATCGGTCACCGCCTACCAGCGGAGCCGCGGCATCACGGCCGATCCGCCGGGCTTCTACGGCCGGGCGACCAGGGCAGCGCTCCGGCGCGAGGTTCCCGACGTCGTCTCCCCTTGACCCGGGGCCGTGGCCGCACGTTCCGCCTCCCGCGTCACGGGGACGTGCCCCGCACGTTCCCGATCACGATGCGGGCCCCGGGCCTCACGGCAGGGCCCCGGCCCTCCTGGCCGTCGCCACCGCCTCCGTGCGGGTGCGTGCGCCCAGCTTGCGCATGGCCGAGCGGAGGTAGCCCTTCACGGTCTCCGGACGGAGGCCGAGGCGCTCGGCCGCCCTCGCGTTCGTCGCGCCCGTGGCAACGGCCGCGAGGACGTCCGTCTCGCGCGGGGTCAGGGAGACGCCGAGGGCGGCGGGGGTGCCGCCGGAGGCCGATTGGAGTCTCCCGCAGACGGCGAGGAGACGCTCCCGGAGCCCCGGATCGACGACCCTCGGGGCCAGTTCGCGCAGTTCCCCGTACGCCTGGCGGACCTCCTCCCACGACGGGCCGGGGGCAGGCGGTACGAGCAGCCGTTGCACCTCGTCCTGCACCGCGAGGGCCTGTTCGACGTCACGGGCCGCCGCCACCGCCGCGTCGAAGACGCGCTCACCGATCGGGAGGGAATCGCGCAGCGCCCCGTAGAGCACTCCGCGCACCTTGCGCCGCACGACGACGGGGACGGCGATCACCGCGCGCAGGCCCTCCGCCGATACCGGGACGTCGTACTCGTGGGTGATGTGCCGGGACGCGCGGTAGTCGTTGACCGCGCACGGCCGGGACAGCGCCAGGCACTTCCCGCCGAGGCCGGAGCCGGCCGAGATCGCCAGTCCGCGCAGTGCCGGCGTCACGGCCCCGTTCAGTTCGGCGATCCGCAGGGTGCGCCCGTCCTGGAGCAGTCCGCCGAAGACGACGGGCAGCCCACTGGTGCGCCTCAGCCGCAACAGGGCCGTGCGCAGTTCCGCCGTTTCCGTCATCTCCGGCACTGATCACTCCTTCACCCCCGAACGGGGGTAGTGAGACCCGGGTCACTGATTACACGATGTCCGGGACCGGTCCCGCAATGAGGAGGACAGCATGACGCCGACGAGCGCGAGCAGCGCGACGGAGGGGTTCCGGGCCGCCCGGGACTTCCTGTTGCGGCATCGCGAGGACTACGAGACGGCCCGGGCCGGCTTCGCATGGCCCCGGCCCGACCGCTTCAACTGGGCGCTCGAATGGTTCGACGTCATCGCGCGGGACAACGACCGCACCGCCCTGCACATCGTCGAAGAGGACGGCTCCGAGACGCGGGTGAGCTTCGCGGAGATGTCCGCCCGCTCGAACCGCGTCGCGAACTGGCTCCGGGAGCAGGGCGTCCGTGCCGGTGACAGGATCGTCCTGATGCTCGGCAACCAGGTCGAACTGTGGGAGACCGTGCTCGCCGCGATGAAGCTGCGGGCCGTCCTCATCCCCGCCACTCCGCTGCTCGGCCCCGCCGACCTGCGGGACCGCGTCGACCGGGGCCGAGCCCGGCACGTGATCGTGCGGGCGGAGGACACCGCCAAGTTCGACGACGTGCCCGGGGAGTACACCAGGATCGCGGTCGGCGGCGGTGGCACGGGCTGGCTGGGGTACGAGGCCGCAGCCGAACGGTCCCCGGAGTTCGAGCCGGACGGCGTCACCCTCGCCGACGACACCTTGATGCTGTACTTCACCTCCGGCACGACCGCACGGCCCAAACTGGTCGAGCACACCCACACCTCGTACCCCGTCGGTCACCTCTCGACGATGTACTGGATCGGCCTCAAGCCCGGCGACGTGCACCTCAACATCTCCTCGCCGGGCTGGGCGAAGCACGCCTGGTCGAACCTCTTCGCGCCGTGGAACGCGGAGGCCACCGTCTTCATCCACAACTACGCCCGTTTCGATCCGGTCCGGCTCATGGACGAGATGCAGCGGAACGGGGTGACCAGCTTCTGCGCCCCGCCGACCGTGTGGCGGATGCTGATCCAGGCCGATCTGGGGCAGCTGAAGACCCCGCCGCGCGAGGTCGTCGCCGCGGGCGAGCCCCTCAATCCCGAGGTCATCGAGTCGGTGCGACGCGCCTGGGGCGTCACGATCCGGGACGGCTTCGGGCAGACCGAGACCGCCGTCCAGGTGTCCAACAGCCCCGGCCAACGGCTCAAGGAGGGCTCCATGGGGCGTCCCAGCCCCGGCTTCCGGGTCACCCTGGTCGATCCGGTGAGCGGCGCACCGGACGTCGAGGAGGGGGAGATCTGCCTCGACCTCTCCGCGAACCCGGTGGGCCTGATGGCCGGCTACCACGGGGACCCGGAGCGCACGGCGGAGGCGATGGCCGACGGCTACTACCGCACCGGTGACATCGGTTCCCGGGACGCGGACGGCTACATCACGTACATCGGACGGGCCGACGACGTCTTCAAGGCCTCCGACTACAAGATCAGCCCCTTCGAGTTGGAGAGCGCCCTGCTGGAGCACGAGGCCGTCGCGGAGGCCGCGGTCGTACCCGCTCCCGATCCGCTGCGGTTGGCCGTCCCCAAGGCGTACGTCGTCCTCGCCGCGGGCTGGGAACCGGGAGAGGAGACCGCCCGGGCGCTGTTCGCCCACTCGCGCGCGGTCCTCGCCCCGTACAAGCGGGTCCGGCGCATCGAGTTCGCCGATCTGCCGAAGACCGTCTCGGGGAAGATCCGGCGCGTCGAACTCCGCCGGCTCACGGCCGAGGGCGGCGGCAAGGAATACGCGGAGGGGGACCTCGGATGAGCGGGCCGGAACCCTCCTACACGCACGGCGTTTCGGACACGCCGCTCCTCGGCGACACCATCGGCGACAACCTGGACCGGGCCGTCGCGGCCTGGCCCGACCGGGAGGCCCTGGTCGACGTTCCCACCGGACGGCGCTGGACGTACGCGCAGTTCGGCGCGGACGTCGACCGCTTGGCCGGCTCCCTGCTCGGCAGCGGGGTCCGCAAGGGCGACCGGGTCGGCATCTGGGCGGTGAACTGCGCGGAATGGGTCCTCGTGCAGTACGCCACCGCCCGCATCGGTGCCGTCATGGTCAACATCAACCCCGCCTACCGCGCGCACGAGCTGGCCTACGTCCTCAAGCAGGCCGGGATCTCGCTGCTCTTCGCCACCCTCGCCCACAAGACCAGCGATTACCGTGCCATGGTCGACCAGGTCCGCGACGCGTGCCCGGAGCTGCGGGAGGTCGTCTACTTCGACGACCCCAGCTGGGACGGGCTCCTCGCCCGCACGCCCGGCGAGCTGCGCCCCGCGCCGCTGTCCTGCGACGAGCCCGTCAACATCCAGTACACCTCGGGGACGACGGGCTTCCCGAAGGGAGCCACGCTCTCCCACCACAACATCCTCAACAACGGCTACTTCGTGGGCGAGATGATCGCCTACGACGAGCAGGACCGCGTCTGCATCCCGGTCCCCTTCTACCACTGCTTCGGCATGGTCATGGGGAACCTCGCGGCCACCTCGCACGGGGCCTGCATGGTGATCCCGGCGCCGTCCTTCGACCCGGCCGCCACCCTCCGTGCGGTCCAGGAGGAGCGCTGCACCTCCTTGTACGGGGTGCCGACGATGTTCATCGCCGAGCTCGACCTGCCGGACTTCGCCGCGTACGACCTCTCCACCCTCCGCACCGGGATCATGGCGGGTTCGCCGTGCCCGGTCGAGGTGATGAAGCGGGTCGTCGCCGAGATGAACATGGCGGAGGTGTCGATCTGCTACGGCATGACCGAGACCTCGCCCGTCTCCACCCAGACCCGCCGTGACGACGACCTGGAGCGCCGCACCGGCACGGTCGGCCGGGTCATGCCGCACATCGAGGTGAAGGTGGTCGACCCAGCGACCGGACTGACCGTCGAGCGCGGTGTGGCGGGGGAGCTGTGCACCCGCGGCTACAGCGTGATGCTCGGCTACTGGGACGAACCGGCCAAGACCGCCGAGGCCATCGACCCGGGGCGCTGGATGCACACCGGCGACCTGGCGGTGATGCGCGAGGACGGTTACGTGCAGATCGTCGGCCGCATCAAGGACATGATCATCCGGGGCGGGGAGAACGTGTACCCGCGCGAGATCGAGGAGTTCCTCTACGGACACCCCAAGATCGCGGACGTCCAGGTCGTCGGCGTTCCCGACGAGCGGTACGGCGAGGAGATCCTGGCCTGTGTGATCCCCCGCAACCCCGCGGACCCGCCGACCGCCGAGGAAGTCACCGCCTTCTGCCGGGACCGACTCGCCCACTACAAGATCCCGCGCAGGGTGGAGGTCCTCGCCGAGTTCCCGATGACGGTCAGCGGCAAGGTGCGGAAGGTGGAGCTGCGGGAGCGGTACGGCTCCTAGGGCGCGGCACCGGAGCCCCGGCGGCGGGGCTCCGTCATCCGACCTCCCGACGCATGCAGACCCGGGGCCAGGCCGAGAGGCCGTGGGCGGCCTCCGCACGGCTGATGGCCCGCAAGCCCTCGGTGAGCGCCGGGTCGGTGTCGGCGAGCGGGCGGAACCCCAGCCGTGCGTAGTACGGGGCGTTCCACGGCACCTCGGCGAACGTGGTGAGCGTCAGCGCCTTCAGGCCCTGGTGCCCGGCGGCGTCGGCCAGGTGCTCGATCAGCGCCCGGCCGACGCCCCGGCGGGCCGAGTCCGGGTGCACCGACACCTGCTCGATGTGGGCGGCGCCGTCGACCGTGTCGGTGAGCAGGTACGCGACCGGACGGTCGGCGGAGTCGACCGCCACCCAGGCCCGGCCCGCCCGGCGGTAGGACTCCAGGACGTCCAGGGGCAGCGGGTCGTCGTCGGCGACGGCCGCCATGCCGAGGGAACGGAACGGCTCGCCGGCGGCCCGCTCGATGTCCTGGAGCAACGGGAGTTCGGCCGGAACGGCCGCTCTGATGCGCATACGCCAGTATGGCGCGGCTTCAGCGCGCCGCGTCGCCCGTCCCCCGACCGGGGGCCGGACGCGGCCGGTTCCGATCCTGCCGTCGGGAGCCGCGGTCCCGCTCGGGCGGGCGGTCGAGCAGCCCGCCGGCATGCGAGAAGCGGGGCAGGAACAGGGCCAGGGCCGGATCGCCGTACAGCGCCACGTACAACTGCACGAGCCTCCCGTCCGTCACCTCGCCCCGGTCGCTCGGGAGGGGGTACTGCTCCCGCAGCCCCGCGAGGAGCCGCCGCGCCGCGCGGGTCGTGGCCCGCAGCGGCAACAGCACCGCTGCCGCGAGGACCGGTGGCAGTCCGACCGCGAGGGCCGCGGCCCGGTGCGCCCAGGAGGTCCCCGCCGCGAGCGCTCCCGCCGTCGCCGCCAGCGGGACGCACCCGAGCAGGACCCGGGCGGCCCACAGCTCCGTCAACGATCGCAACAGGCCTGCCCCGCACAGCTCGTGGCGCAGTGCTTCCACGGCCCGTCGCGCTTCGGGACGCAGGGTGAGGGTCCGCAGTGCCAGGGCTCGGCGGAGCGCCCCGTGGACGCCCAGTTGGACCGGATCGTGGGTGCGTCCGGCCCCGCCATTGGCCCGAATCGTATGTTTACGGCCCGCGGCGACGGCGCCCTGCTGGTGCAGGGCCACCAGCGCCACGGTGACGGCGGCCCGGCGCCCGCCCCGCAGCAGCGCGAGGGCCTGCGGACCCGGCACCCCGCCCGGGACCGCCGTTCCGCCGTCTCGGCTGCGGGTTCCTCTGCGGGCTCCTCGGGGCAGCAGGAGGAGGGCGGCGAGCAGCAGTTCGATCCAGGCCGCCCCGATGCACCACCACGTTCCCGTCGGCATGACGCCCACCCCCCGAGGGGGTTGTGCCCGGCGGAGCATGATCGTCACGCGTGAATGGCCGATTTCGGATGCCGAGGAGTTGTGCGGGGGGCTGCCGCATCAGGCCGGGCCCGCCGCCAGTTCCGTTGCGGGGCCGTTGACCGGTTGCGGGGTGCCGGTCAAGTCGAGGGCGAAGAGCGGCAGGCCGATCTCGGAGGCCCGTGCGCGGGCCTCCGGGGTGTAGCCGGCGAGGGAGAAGAAGGCGCTTGCCGCGACGCTGGTCAGACCGTTCAACCAGAGGCATTCGACGGCCCGCAGCCCGGTGGGGCGGGTGCTCGCGTCGACCTGGGCGACCAGTCCGGGGGCCCGTAGGTCCACACCGGACGCGGGTCGTTCTTCCGGCTGGACGACATCGCGGAAGCCGAGCCAGCGAAGGTACTCGGCCACTGCTGCGACCGCGTCCCGCGAGGTCCGGATCGTCACCGGCTCGAAGGGCCCGCGCGGTCGGGCGGGGTGCGGGGCGGCGGCCGGCAGCGTGAAGTCCGTGGGGTACCGCTCGGCGAAGGTCGGGGGCCGTGCCGGTCCGTTTCCGGCCCCGCTCCGTCCCGCCGGGTTTCCGGGGCCGCCTCCGCCGTCGTGCTGCCCCGTCGTGTCCTTGGGGCCGGGGTCGAACCACGGGGATCCGGTCCCGGTGGCCCGGACCGGACCGCCCACGGGAAAGGCGCCGCCGTCGGCCGGACCGCCCACGGGGAAGACGCCCTCGTCGGCCGGACCGCCTGTTCCGGCCGCGCCGCCGGCCCCGCTGTCCGAGGCGGCGGTCCTGCCGCCGGCTGGGGCGGTCGCGTCGGTGCTTCCCCCGCCCCGGGGTGCAGCTCCGTCCCGCTCCGTCGCCGCGGGCCGCGGCCGCACGGGGCGGACCGGCACCCGGAGGACCGTTCCGCACGGGCAGCCCAGTTCCGGCTGGGGCCAGTCGTTCTCGCGACCGCAGGCCGCGCAGCGGACGGTGACCCATTCGTCCGTCCAGTTCCGGTGGGTGATCCGCTCCGCCACCGCGCCCGGTGCGACCGGTGCCGAGACCGGGCTTCCACACGCGCAGGGGAAGACGGGTGCCGCGTACACCTGCGTGCGCAGGCATTCCGGACAGTGCACCGGTACCGCATCGCCCACAGTCGACCCCCTGTCGTTCTGCCCCCATCGTCCACCCATCGGCGTTCCGGGGGAGGGTGTTCGGCCACTTCCGTGATCCCGACGGTCGGACTTCTCTTGACGCCCCTTCGCAGCCCGACCTACATTGCTTCCGTATAGCAGAACAGCATTTCCGCATTACGGAAACAGGCGGGAAGGTCTTCCGAGAGGAGGCCCCGCCTGGATCCGCCCGGCCGAAGCAGGAGCACTCCCATGCCTCGTATGACCGCCGCCGCAGCGGCCGTTGAGATCCTCAAGCGCGAAGGCGTCACCCAGGCGTTCGGCGTCCCCGGCGCGGCGATCAACCCCTTCTACCGCGAGCTCAAGAACGTGGGCGGCGTCAGCCACACGCTCGCCCGTCACGTCGAGGGCGCGTCCCACATGGCCGAGGGCTACACCCGGGCCAAGGCCGGCAACATCGGCGTCTGCATCGGCACCTCCGGCCCCGCCGGCACCGACATGATCACCGGCCTGTACTCGGCCATCGCGGACTCCATCCCGATCCTCTGCATCACCGGCCAGGCCCCGGTCTCGAAGCTCCACAAGGAGGACTTCCAGGCCGTCGACATCGCCACCATCGCCAAGCCGGTCACCAAGGCCGCCACCACCGTCCTGGAGGCCGCGCAGGTCCCCGGCGTCTTCCAGCAGGCCTTCCACCTGATGCGCTCCGGCCGCCCCGGCCCGGTCCTCATCGACCTGCCGATCGACGTCCAGCTGACCGAGATCGAGTTCGACCCGGAGACCTACGAGCCGCTGCCGGTCTACAAGCCGCAGGCCACCCGTGCGCAGGCGGCGAAGGCGTTGCAGTTCCTGCTGGAGTCCGAGCGTCCGCTGATCGTCGCCGGCGGCGGCATCATCAACGCCGACGCCTCCGCCCTGCTCGTCGAGTTCGCCGAGCTGACCAACGTCCCGGTCATCTCCACCCTCATGGGCTGGGGCACCATCCCGGACGACCACGAGCTCGCCGCCGGCATGGTCGGCGTCCAGACCGCGCACCGCTACGGCAACGCGACCTTCCTGGAGTCGGACTTCGTCCTCGGCATCGGCAACCGCTGGGCCAACCGCCACACGGGCTACAACCTGGAGGCGTACACCAAGGGGCGGAAGTTCGTCCACGTCGACATCGAGCCCACCCAGCTCGGCAGGATCTTCGCCCCCGACTACGGCATCGCCTCCGACGCCAAGGCCGCCCTGGAGCTCTTCATCGAGCTCGCCAAGGAGCGGAAGGCCGCCGGCGAGCTGCCGGACTTCTCCGCCTGGGCCGCCTCCGCCCAGGAGCGCAAGGCCACCCTCCAGCGCCGGACGCACTTCGACGCCATCCCGATGAAGCCGCAGCGCGTCTACGAGGAGATGAACAAGGCCTTCGGTCCGGAGACCCGCTACGTCACCACCATCGGCCTCTCCCAGATCGCCGCCGCGCAGTTCCTGCACGTCTACAAGCCGCGGCACTGGATCAACTGCGGCCAGGCCGGCCCGCTCGGCTGGACCATCCCGGCCGCCATCGGCGCCGCCACCGCCGACCCGGAGACCCCGGTCGTCGCCCTCTCCGGCGACTACGACTTCCAGTTCATGATCGAGGAGCTGGCGGTCGCCGCCCAGCACAAGGTCCCCTACGTCCACGTCCTGGTCAACAACGCCTACCTGGGACTGATCCGTCAGGCACAGGGCGGCCTCGGCATCAACTTCGAGGTCAACCTCGAGTTCGAGAACATCAACACCCCGGAGATCGGCGTCTACGGCGTGGACCACGTCAAGGTCGCCGAAGGCCTGGGCGTCAAGGCGATCCGCGTCGAGGACCCGGAGAAGCTCGGCGAGGCGTTGGAGGAGGCCAAGAAGCTGGCCGTCGAGTTCCAGGTCCCGGTCGTCGTCGAGGCCATCCTGGAGCGCATCACCAACATCGCCATGAGCAAGACCGTCGACATGAGCGACGTCACCGAGTTCGAGGACCTGGCCACCGAGCCCGGCCACGCGCCCACCGCGATCAAGGCCCTCAAGGTCTGACCACCCCCGAAGGAGCACGGCCCCCGTCCCGAGGAGCACCGGGACGGGGGCCGCCCCGCTCACCGCTCCTGCGCCGCCACGAGCGCCGCGCCCGCCTCCGTCCACGTGTACAGGACCGAGCGTCCCGACCGGCCCCGCCGTACGAGCCCGGCCTCCCGCAACACCTTCAGGTGGCGCCCCACCGAGCCGAGCCCCTGCCCGGTGAGCGCCACCAACTGGCTGGTGGACAGCGGGGATCCAAGCCGTACGAGCACCCCGGCCCGGGCCCTCCCGAGCAGGGCGCCCAGGGCCTGCGGCACCGCCGGGTCCCCCGCGTCCGCCAGCACTCCGGCACAGGGGTAGACGAGGGCGTACCGCTCCGACCCCTCCCAGGACACCCATCCGGTGGCCGGCGTCACGGGCACGAACAGCAGCCGCCCCCTGTCGATCGAACGCGGCGGATAGTCGCGGGCGTTGACCTGGAGCCGTCCATCGCCCAGCCAGCGGGTCCGCCCCGGGGACAGCGCGTCGAGCGCCGCCGCCCAGCCGCCCCGACCCAGAAGCGCCGTCCGTGCCGTGACGTCGGCCTCCAGAACCCTTCGCCGGCGCGCCCATTCGGGTCGCACCGTTTCCCGCCACACCCAGTCGAGCACGCCCGTGAGCCGCTCCGGCAGGTCGGTCGTCGAGCGCAACGGCTCCGGCACCGGCCCTCCGATCGCCACCGCCAACTGTTCCACGGCAGCTCCCGGTTCGGTTGCACGGACCGCCTTGACCTCCTCCTCGAAGTCCTGCTCCCGGTCACCCCGGGGCGTCGGCGTCAGGAAGTCCGCGTTCCAGGTGGGGCCGATCGCAGCCCGCACCAACAGTCCGTCGAGGGGGTCGGTCGCGAGTCGCTCCCGGTAGGCGGGCAGATGGCGCCCGAGCCAGCCCCGTTCGCCGGGGTGCGTCGCCGCACCCGCGTGCAGGGTCTTGAGCGAGGCGACCGTCTCGGCGAGCGGCGAGAGCACGAAACCGCTTCCCGCCAGGGCGTCCGTGCCGATGTGCCACCAGCCCATGTTTCGCCTCCCCACGAAAGAGTACCGCCGGCCCGTGGCGTCCTTCGAGACTCCGCTCCATGTCCCGCTACCGCGCGCTCTTCCGCACCCCCGAGTTCGCCCCGCTCTTCCTCACCGGCACGGCCCAAGCAGCCGCCCAGACCGTCGTCGGGCTGGGCCTCGCCACGCTCGTCTACCGTGCGACGGGCTCCCCGCTGCTCTCCGCCCTGGCCCTCTTCGGCCCCTCCCTCGTCCAACTCCTCGGCGCCACCACCCTGCTCTCCGCCGCCGACCGCCTACCGCCGCGCGCCGCGCTCTTCGGCATCGCCCTCTGCTACGCCCTGTTCGCCGCCGTCCTGGCGGTCCCGACCCTGCCGACCTGGACGGTCTTCGTGGTCCTGTCGGTCCAGGGGCTCGTGGCGTCGCCGGGCGGCGGGGTGGGTTACGGCCTGCTGCGCGAGGTCCTCCCCCACGGGGAGTACCTCCTCGGCCGCTCCGTGCTGAACGCCGCCACGGGCGTCTGCCAGATCGGGGGCTTCGCCGTCGGCGGCCTGCTCGTCGCCCTGTTCTCGCCCCACGGCACGGTCCTCGCGGGCGCGGCGCTCCACCTGGTCGCCGCCCTGCTCGCACGCTTCGGCCTTGCCGCGCGCCCGCCCCGCTCCACCGGACGGCCGTCGGTCGCCGAGACGCTGCGCACCAACGGACGACTCTGGGCGGTTCCCGCCGTCCGCCGCGACTACCTCGCGCTCTGGGTGCCGAACGGCCTGGTCGTCGGCTGCGAGTCGCAGTTCGTGCCGTACGACCCCGAGCACGCCGGACCGCTCTTCGCCTGCGGGGCGCTCGGGATGGTGGTGGGGGACGCGGTCGTCGGGCGCTGCGTCCCGCCGGGGCTGGGGGGCCGGATCCGGTTTCCGCTCCAGGCCCTGCTCGCGGCTCCGCTCTTGCCGTTCGCCCTCGGTCCGGGGCTTCCCCTGGCACTCGTCCTCGTGACGGTGTCGGCGGTCGGGTACGGGGCGAGTCTGCTGCACCAGGAGCACCTGCTGACCCTGGTGCCGGAGGAGTCGAGCGGTCACGCCCTCGGGCTGCACTCGGCCGGGATGCTCGGGCTCCAGGGGGTGGGCGCGGCCCTGGCCGGGACGGTCGCCCAGTGTGCGTCGCCGCGCGCGGCGATGGCGCTCCTCGCGGTCGCCTCGCTCGTCGTGACGTTCCTGCTCGCACGGGCGGAGGGCCGACGGCCCCCGCGGCGGGGGAAGCGGTCCTCCGCTTCTGCGGCCCCGACGGAGAAGGGCGCGGAACCAGGGAC
>NZ_JBHYMF010000205.1:0-11656 GCF_042742855.1 Streptomyces sp. NPDC058877
AGCTGAACCGCCCGCACGGGTGATGCGTCATCAATCTATGAGGACAGCTGCCGGGAAATCCCTGCGGACGCAACTCCGGAGGGCAACACTGGGACCCTGACCGAACCAAGACGTTGATACGGGGGCCGCCGTCGTTGCTGCTCACGAAGCATCAGCCCTGTTAGATCCAACAGGGCTACGGGTCAGGGGTTGAGGTCGAGGACGCGGACGGGTTCGCCTTCCCACCGGCGCTGCGAACGCAAAGCCGACCACTTCCTCGCCTGCACCCTCATCTGCTATCGCAGACTCACCACGTGAGACACCCTCTTAGTCCGTGCGGGCTCCCCAGACCTGGCCGTCGTCCGTGACGTCAAGGTTCTTCGGGCGCCGGTCCTGCTTGCCGGAGACGGCGTTGAAGGAGGTGAGGGCTCCGGTGGCGGAGTCCAGGACGACGAGGTTCGACTTCGTCCACGTTCCGGAGAGCGGGCCGTCCAGATCCTGGTTGCCCTCGAGCGCGGCGCTCGTTCCGAGGTCCTTGCAGCTGTCCTCGTCGAGGTCGAGTACGGCCAGCCGGTAAGTGCCGTCGGCGCGGATCGTGCTGGCGTACCAGCGCCCGGTAGCGTCGAGGGAGCCGCGTCCTACCGCTTCGCCCTGCGTGCACTGCGGCACGCTCGCGGTGTCCTTGTCCTGCGCGTCGTACACCTTCATGCACGCGCCCCCTTCGCAGTCGTTCTGCTTCCAGATCAGCCGGTGGCCGCCGGCTGCGAGGAGCACCGCGTCCTGCGCGAGGCTTTGACGGACGGCCGTGGTTTCGGAGTCGAGGAGGACGAGGTTCGTGCGTGCCCGGCTGGTGTCGTCCTCGGTGGTGGTCTGGGCTGCCACGATTCCCTGGTCGGTTTCGGCGAGTGGCTGCAGGCCGCACTGCAGTGTGTGGGTGCGCTGCGACGGGCGGCCCGACGTGTCGTGCTCCGTCACGGTGAAGCGGGAGTTGATCGAGGCGGGAATCTGCTGTCCCGCGCAGGCCGTGGCGGCGGGTTCTTCGGAGACGGCCCAGATCTTCTTGCCGTCCGCAGTGGGAAACCATGAGGTGGCCGGCCCCAGGAGCACCTGCTGTTCGGGCTTGGCGGGCTCGATGGCCACGACCGCACCGTCGGAGATTCCGATGATGGGCCCGGTCGCCAGCTGCCTCGGGGCGGTGAGTTTGTAGACGTCGAGTCGCTCCGTGCCTTCCGGGCGGTCGGCGACGATGTCTGGCTTGGAGTCGATCTTGTCGAGGACGGCGATGCGGCCTCCGAGGTTGACGACGATGCCGCGCGGGGGACTCTCGTCGCCCTCGGTGCACCCGGCCGCCCCCAGGGCGGCCGCGAGCGCCACCGCGGTCAGTCTGTGGCGCCGCCAAGGGGAAGTCCTGGCGGAATGGTTCTGTACGGCCATGTCGGTTCCCCCTGGCGAGTTGTGTACGGGTGGAGCGGGGTACGGGTGGTCAGCTCCGTACCCCGCTGGTTGTCTTAGGGCTTCGGGGTGCAGGCTCTGCTGGCGATGCACTCGGCGAAGAACGGGAACGCCGTGATCCCGCCCAGGGTGCCGTCGTTGCCGAGGAGCCTCGCTCCGCAGGTCGCCGTGTCCTGCCACCGCTGGATCACGTACTTCGTGCGCTCGATCTTCGGGGTGGTGTAGCCCCACTTACCCCCGGGCACGTCCATCCAGTTCTGGACGGTGACGCCCTTGTCCGTCGAGTTGGTGATGTCACGGCCCACCTTGGCCTCGACGGTGGCTATGCCCCAGGACGCGCTTCCCCCGAGTTCGGACGACCAGGTCGTCGCCTTCGAGGTAGTGGTGGACATCGCGTAGGTCAGGCGCGATGTCGAGGTGGAGCCGTTCCTCTTGCCAGCGGTGTTGCCGATGGCCTCGTAGCCGGTACTGATCTTCACTACCTTGTGCCAGACGTCCGGCGGGCACCCCTCGGGCCCCGGAACGCTGGCTGACGCGGCCGACGGAGCCAGTAAGAGACTGGATCCGACAACCATCGCTCCCATAAGAGCGGCACTACGCATGACAGAGCGCATGCTTTCCCTCCCGTTTATCGCCGGTTTCCCCACCGGCGTTAACGAGAGACAACCACCCCTCGCGATGGGAAAGCTTCTCCTTTGATGAAGATCTGAGATTCGAGGGGCGGTAAGTAGCTAACGTCATGCGCCATGCAAATGCCCCCTTGTGTCCGGTCGTGTCCCGCCACGTGGTGTAGAGGATCACGTTCCACTTCGGCAGCGTGCCACCTGTGACCACCGCGTTGGTGCCGAGGGGGCAGTAGTGATGCTCGCCGTTACACCACTCTGCGGGACGCGATCCGGCGACATACAGGACCGCGTCGGCAGAACATGGGCGTCGAGCCGGTAAGAACGATCGAGTCACCAGCCAGCCGCCGGAGCCGATGCGCCCCGGCAACCACACACGGTCACCAGCAGGCGGGATCCACGGGAACTGGCGACAGTTGGGTGCGAGACCTCACCAGTATCAAGACCGGTCTTCTGGCAGCTGTTGCGGTTGCCCTCGCCGGTCGGGGCCCGCCTTGCTGCTGTCCTGAAGGCGAGGGCGGGGCGGAGAATCGTTCTCAGCGAAGAATCGAACGCACGCGCGCACGAACATCAGGGCTGTTCCTCGACTTCGGGTCCAGGCGGCGCTCTCCCCCTCTGGATGAGCTCCAGTGGTGTTACCTGAGGTAGCCGACAATAACTGCAATTGTTGTCGGTAACCTTGGCGCAGCGCCACATCGGCGCCCAGAAGGGAGACAACGGTGGGTCGACTGCAAGAGGTGCACGACTTCCTCGTCAGGCGCATCCTCGAGGAGAGCAAGATCGGCCACGCGGTGCAGCCGAACTCTGACGGCGTCTGGCCAGCGGTCTGGTACCAGGGGGCAGGTGGCGACAACGACGAGTTCGAGACGCTCGTCCTCGCAGGGTCGGAAGGGCCCGACTTCGATGCCGGCACCCGGGAGAGAGCCGCCTTCGCCGTGCTGAACGACCCGGCCCACGTCCTCGAGCTCGTCGGCTACCTGCGGTGGACCGTCGCGAACCACAAGCCGGTCGACCAGCCTGCGGAGCGCAGCGGCGAGACGATCGCCGTGGAGGTCTGCCCGATCGACGGAACGGAGTGCGAGCCGCTGCTCCGCATGGCCGCGATCTGGGAGAACCACCCCGAGTTCAAGAAGGATTGGCACAGGGAGACGCCGCCCCTCGACCTCGCCAAACTCCTCTCGGAAGAGGAAGGGCAATGAGCGGGTCGGATCAGGCGGTCGAAGCGCTGCATGCCGAGGTCCGCGTGTACCGCGAGGCACACCATGCTCGCCTCCTGCGCGAACTCGACGCCATCGCCGCGGACCTGACGGAGGCCCTGCTGCAGCCGGAGGTGCGCGCCGCCGGCCACCAGTTCGCGTACCGCACAGAGGCATGGGGATGAGCGAACGGACGAGGACGTCCGGTCCGGCGTCGACCGGCGCGCCCGAGACCGGGCACCCGTGCACGAAGCGCATCCCCCAGGGCTGGGCCGCATACGAAGGGCATGGCGGCGGCCACTTCTGGCAGTCCCCCAAGAGCGACGAACTCGAGGCCCACGGCGCGCACTACGACCCCGGCATGCTCCTGTCCGGGCAGCCCACCCCGTTGAAAGCGGCTATGGCCGCTGCGCACCATGGCCGTGGAGACAGCGACGAGGCGTTCGCCGCGGCACGCCGCCAGTACGAGCAGGCATGCGCCGGAGCAGGAGCCCGGACGTGAGCGTCGACGCTGGGGGCGAGGAGATCGTCGACGCCGAGCTCGTCGACAAGGGCCAGGACGTGGTCCCCGTCAACGAGCCGGCGCCGCGGCTGCTCGTCGATCTCCATACCGTGCTCTTCCCGGGCCAGGAGCTGCCCACCACGGCCAACAGGCCGAAGTACACCATGCGGGACCTGCAGCTCAGCCCGGAGACCGCAGCGAAGCTGCAGGCCTCAGATCCGGCCGAAACGGGCCCGATGAAGGCCTTCAAGAAGTGGTGTGAGGACAAGGGCCACGTCGCCGTGCCGTGCAGCACGACGACGTTCACCGAGTACGCGGCGCACCTGATGTCGAGGGACCTCAAGGCCTCGACGATCAAGAACTACATGTCACTGGTCCGGACGGCGATGCCCCCGGGGAAGAAGCCGGATAACAGCCTCTACCTGCGGCTCCTCGCCAGCTACCGCAGGGACAACAAGCGCGCGCTGAGACGGCGCGAGGCGTTCCCGATCACTCTCTCCTACCTCGTGCCGATGATGGAGAAGGCCGAAGCCGGCGGCCGGCCGATCGGCATCCGCGACGCGGCGCTGTTCGCGTTCGGCTACATGTTCCTGGGACGCAGCCGCGAGGACGTCGACATGGAGATCGAGGACCTGACGATCCTGGTCGACCGGATGAACGTCTGGCTCGCCGAGGACAAGACGCACAAGGGCGAGGAGCAGACCATCCCCCTACGCGACCGTCCGGACGTGCAACTCATCGGGCGAATGGGTCGCTGGTTGGAGTACCTGGCCGATCACGGCATCACCTCGGGCCCGGTCTTCCGGCACCTGCTCAAGAACGGCATCCCCGCCACGGCGGAGACCAGGGCCAAGAAGGCGCCGGTGCGAGGCCTGCACCTGCGTCCGCACGTCGTCAACGAGCGGGTCAAGTACTGGTTCGCGAAGGCTGGCCTGGTGGGCGACGGGCGGCCCGTCACCTCCCACGGCCTGCGGGCAGGCGCCGCCACCGACCTCGCGGAAAACGGCGCCACGACCCAGGAGCTCGAGGAGGCCGGCCGCTGGGCAGCAGGCTCCCCCGTAGTACGGCTCTACGTCCGTCCCGCCCAGGCCCAGAAGAAGAACGCCTTCGACAAGATCCCCGTACACGATCCGACGAAGAGGACGTGACGGGGTATCAACGACGAACCCCGCTCCGAGGGAGCGGGGTTCGTCCGTGCCCCCACGAGCCGATCGGGGGGTACCGTTCTGTTGTCGAAGCAGAACAGGAGCCAGTATGCACTCTCTGCCCGAAGATCACACCGGTAGGCGCATCGCGCGCCTGCGTCGTGAACGTCACCTCACTCAGAAGGCCCTTTCCGAGCTGGCGTGCCTCTCCAACAGCTTCATCAGCAAGGTTGAGCAGGGTGCTGAGCAGGCTACACCTCACGCCATCGCCAAGATCGCGCGAGCGCTGAACGTCGAAGTGGCAACCGTGGTCGGCCAGCCGTACGAGACACAACTTCGCGCCGATGAGCTGGACGTGCTGATTCGGCCCATCCGGGAAGCACTCGACGTATACGACCTGGGGCCCGACCCGGGTGTCACGCCTCGCGAGGCCACCATCCTTCACGATGAGGCCGAGGACCTGTGCGTCAGCATCCGTGCCGGTGAGATCAAGACAGCTGCTTCACGTGTGGCAGGGCTCATCGAGGAAGCCACCACTGCCGCGCACCTCAGTGGCGGCCGTAACGGATGGCTGACCCTGGCCAGTACCTACCGCACGGCCTACGACGTGGCCACGAAACTCGGATACCCCGACCTGGCCCAGCTCGCCCTCGCACGACTGGACTGGGCCGCTCAGCGGGGGTCCGATGCCGTCCTCGGCGGCATGTTCCAGTACCTCCGTGCCTTGGCCTACCTGCGGGAAGGCCGTTTCTCCACAGGGGAGCGGCTGGTCGCGCGGGGCCTGGCCACTCTCGAGCAGGCCGACCCCTCTCGGGAGCGGCAAGCGGTCACGGGGCAGCTTCATCTGGGTGCAGCGGTAATGGCCGGTCGCTCTCACGACGAGGACGGTGCACTCGAGCACATCCGCGCGGCGGAGCGCATCGCCGGGGAGACGGGTGAGGCGGTGAGCGTGCACTGGCTCGCCTTCGGCCCGACGAACGTGCGCGTGCACCGTGTCGCGGTCCTTGCAGAACTGGATCAGTACGGGGAGGCCGTCGAGGCTGCGCAGGGGTTCTCGATCCCGAGGGACTGGCCGAAGTCGCGGATGAGCCATCACTACGCAGAGGTGGCCAGGGCGCAGCTCTGGACGGGCAAGATCGACCCGGCGTTCCAGAGCCTGCTCAAGGCGCGCCGGGTGGCTCCTCAGCAAGCCAAGTACCACCCGATGGTTCGGGATACGTATGCGGGACTTGAAGCCGCACACCGTCAGCTCCCTGACAGCTTCCTCTCGTACGGCTCGTGGCTCGGCGCTCCCGCCAGCTGAAATAGCGCACCGTCAAACTTTGGCCCCAACTATCAGTAATTCACTGATAGTTGGGGCCTTGTCGTGGGCTCACGATGTCGTTACTTACCCATCGACATGGAGCCGACCATGACGACTCACCCCGCGGACCAGGAGCGCACCCGTCGACGCGCCCTTGTCGCTGCAGCAGACCCGGAACGGTGCGAGAGCACATCGCCGGTCATCGACTTGTCCATCCAGCGGCACCCGGGCCCCGTCTCCGGCGGGATGTCCCGTGAGGACGCCGCCGTACCGCAGCGTCTGCGCCGCGCCCTGCGCGCCGGCCTGAACCGCTGGGGGCAGCCCGACCTGGTGGATGACGCGGAGCTGCTCCTCACGGAGCTGGTGACCAATGCCTTCCGCCACGCGGGCGCCCCGACCGTGGGTGTCCGCGTCTACCGCCAAGGCGCGTTCCTCTTGATCGAGATCAATGGCGGCTCCCCTTACGGTCGGGTACCGCGCCCCACCAGCCCCTACGACGAACACGGCCGCGGGCTCTCCCTCGTCGACGCCCTCGCCAGCTCGTGGGGCACCAACACCGACGGCACCACCTGGTGCACCCTCCCCCTTGCCGAAGGAACCTCCGACATGGCTCCCACCACCCCTGTCTCGCGGGCCTTGGAGGACCAGAGAAAGAGCGTGCGCGCCATCCTGCAACCGGGACCGGTGAACCTGTGACCGCCCTCGCCCGCGGGTTTGCCCCGCCCGGCCCGGAGTTCGCGGACCGCGTCGCGGTCGCGTCCTGGGTGGAGAACGGGCTCCTCGGCCCGGAGTGTCACGTGCTGCTCGCTCCGGCCGTTCCGCGTCTGGGCGAGAGTGCGGAGCACTACCGGCCCGGTCTTCTCGGCATCGCCCAGGGCCTCGGCCTGGGGCGAGGAGAGGAGCCGTACCGGATCGGGCTCGACCTCCTCCTGGTCCGGGGCATCGTGTCCCTGGACTACGGCCACCCCACCACGACGCTGAACACCCCCTACCCCCGGCCCTGGTACGCCCTCGCCCAGCGGCGCGGCCGGATCCACGTGGCCGTCGGCCTGGCCCTGCGCGAGCCCGACGCCTGCCAGGAGTGCGCCCGTCGGTACGGCCTGGAAGAGGTGAGGGGATGAGCGGGCCCGAGACGCGGACGGTCCGGACCGAGTCGGACGGCGACGTGCCGGCCACCATCCCCGACGACGATCAGGTGGCCGCCGTCGCGCGGGCCCGCCGCCACGTCGTCGTCTACCTGCTCGCCCTCGCCGGGCTTCTCGGCGCCCTCGCGGTCGGGATCCTGCGGTGAGGCTCCCGGACGAGCCGACCGTCGACCTGAGGTGGGTGTGGGTCGTCGGGAGTTGCTGGCGCTGCGACGGCGTCGGCCTTCCGGTCATGTGGCTCGGCCCTGTCCACACCACGGACCACGGGTCCGGCCCCTTCTATGCGTGCGACCCGTGCATCCGGCGCCTGGAGAGGCTGGTCGCAAAGTACGGCGCCCGACGAGACACCTGAGACTCCCGCCCCGGCCCTGGGGACGGGCTGCACTGCACCACTCGACCGAACGGAGAGACCTGCAGCAACAGCTCTGGACCGCGACGCGTTCGTCCGCACCCCGCCCGGGTGCCGAATCCCGTGCAGCACGGAGGCACCGTCGGCTCCGCAGACTCACCCGTGGGTGCTGCGCTCTGCCCGTACCCCCGACTCCCATGGATGTCCCGTGGCCGTTTTCGTCCGCGCACCCGACCAGTACCGGCATGCTGGGCCGCGCAACGACCGCCAAGCCCGCCAAGGAGCACCACGATGACGACCACGATGACGACCGATCACCCCGCCTGGATCGAGGACCCGGGTGGTGCATGGGCACGTGCCGTCCGTGCGGGGGAAGGCACGTGGATGGCCACTTTCGGCCCGACAGGGTTGGTGCTGACGTGTGCAGAGGGCTCGGACGACATCAAGCCCCACACCACGGAGGCGGCCCCCGCCGCTCTGCCGCAGAGCGTCCCGGCCGAACTCCGCGCAGGGCTCGCCGACCTCGGCACGGTCGTACGGCTGGCCAACCCGTCCCTGTGGGACGCCGTCACCACGGCGATCCTGCGGCAGATCGTCCGCGCCCAGCAGGCCCGCGTCCTCTACCAGCGGTGGAGCCGCAGTCACGGCACCTCCGTGACTGCCAACGGCCTCACCCGACACGTCGTCCCCAGCCCGGAGTACGTGCTGGGCCTGGACGACGAAGCGTTCGCGGCCGTCGGTGCGAAGCTGCACCGGCCCAAGCTCCGAGCCGCGGCTGCCGCGATCCTGGCCCACGGGGACGAGTGGGCGCAGCTTTCCCCCGCACCGCTCGCTGCCGCGCTGACCACGATCTCCGGCATCGGCCCGTGGACGGCGCACGCTGCTGCGGCCGACTTCACCGGCGACTTCACCGTCTACCCGCATTCCGATCTCGCCGTGCGCACCTGGGCGGCAAAGATCGCCCCGTCCCAGGACTGGCCGCTCGCTGACAAGACCGGCCGTTCCTTCGAGAAGCACTGGCGCCGCCAAGCGGGCCCCGCGCCCACTGACCTGCACACCCTCACCCTGACCACACTCACCTGGGGGTCCCATGCCCGCACCGCTGAGCACGTCGGTCCACGATGACAACGAGCTGACGGCTGGAGCCGATCCGAACCGACTCCTGGACTGCCTGTTCGTCAACGCGCCTCTGCGCGACTACAGCCTCCGGCCGCGCGTCAACGACTACACGCTTCCGGTCCTCGGAATGGGCTACATCGCCACCGTCGCCCGCGTGGCCGGTTTCAACGTCGGCGTGCTCGACGCCGAGGCGCACGGTCTCGGGATCCAGCGCACGGCCGCGATCGTCAACCAGTTGCGGCCCCGCTGGACCGCGTTCAACCTGCTGGCACCGACGTACGACCTGACCGCACGCATCGCCGCCGAACTCGACCCCGGCATCCTGGTCATGGTCGGCGGCCATCACGCCAAGGCCGGTCCGTCCACTGTCCTTCGCGACTCCCGCTTCCACAACGTCAGCGCGCTCATCATCGGCGAAGGCGAGACCCGGGCCGTCGAGATCCTCAAGGACGTTCACCGCCGCCAGGCCCTGCCCCAGGTGATGTGGCGCGACGCCGGCCAGAAGCACTCCAAGCTCGGCATCTTCCACGGGGACACCCAGCCGTGGCTCGCGCCCGACGTGAACACCCTGCCGTTCGTCGACCGGCGTTTCCTGCCACAGGACCCCTACACGGCGGAGGACGGCCGCATCGAGGCGAACCTGGTGTGCTCACGCGGCTGCCCGTACGACTGCACCTTCTGCGGAGCCGCCGTGTCCATGAACGCCGACCTCACGATCCGCACCCGCGACCCGCACGACATCGTGGCCGAGATGGACCAGCTTCACGCCGAACACGGCGTGACGGCGTTCCGGGCGGTCGACGACCTGTTCCTCGGCGCACGCCGCGTCATCCACCCCGCCATGAAGGTGTTCGCGAACGCGGGAATCGGGGAGCGGTACGTGTGGGACGCGACCGGCCGGATCAACGTCCTGGACCGCGAGGACGACGCGGTACTCGCCGCCTTACGCGCCAATGGGCTGCGGGAAGTCGCCCTCGGCATCGAGTCCGGAGCCCCGCGGATCCTGGAGGCGATGGACAAGCGGATCACCCCGCGGATGACGCACACCGTCACCCGGCGACTGCTCCAGCACGGCATCAGCGTCAAGGGGTACTTCATCCTCGGCTACCCCGGTGAAACCCGCGAGGAGGCCGAGCAGACGATCCGGCACATCAAGGAACTGTGGGCCCTGTCGGATCGCCTGCCCGGTACGTTCCGGGCCTCGGCCTTCGTCTTCCGCCCCTATCCGGGCAGTCCCGTCTTCAACACCCTGGTCCAGCAGGGATACGACCCGGCCGCGATGCAGACGTACACCGATGTCGACCTCACCGGCCACGGCACCGACGAGGCGATGCGTGGTCGCGACGAGTTCAACTTCACCACCGGCCAGCAGTTCGGCGACGTCCCCCTCGACGAGTTGAATCGGATGCTCGCGGAGATCTCCCGTGAGCAGCACGAGCGCAGCCGCGGCCCCCGGGAGGTCAAGGCGTGACCGGTCTGCTCATCACCCTCGACGGCCCCGGTGGCGTCGGAAAGTCCACCGCCCACCAGGCGCTCGTCAAGGACCTGACCCTGGCCGGCCACCGTACCCACGCCGCCACCCAGCCCTCCCACAGCATCTTCGGCAAGACCGTCCGGGCCCTGGGTGGCGCCGGGACGATGCGCGGCCGTGCACTCGCCCTTGCCGTCGCCGCCGACCGGCACCACCAGCTCGACAGCGAGATCCAGCCCGCGCTCGCCGCCGACCGGACCGTCGTTCTCGACCGCTACCTGCCCTCCACTCTGGTCCTCCAGCGCAGAGACGGCGTCGACGCTGACTTTCTCCTCGCCATCAACGAGGGGATCCCCACCCCCGACCTCGCCGTGGTCCTGCTTGCACAGGCCGATGCCATCCACACCCGTCTCGACGCCCGGGGCACTCGCCACCGGTTCGAGCGCACCCTTGCCGACACCCGCCGCGAGCTCGCGCTCTACGAGGAAGCGATCACGCTCGTCGAACAGCTCGGATACCCCGTGCTCCGGCTCGACACCACCGACCTCACCCCCAGGGAGGCCTCTGCCCGGATCTGCCTCCACCTCCAGGGGCTGCCCGCTACCGTCAGCCCCACCGTCCCCCGACCCCGATGAGAAGAGCCATGAGCACCGTCCAGCAGCCCATCGTCGACGTCCACATCGTCGTCCGCCAAGGCGACAAGATCCTCCTGTCCCAGCGCGGCGGCCCCTACGGATACGGCCAGTGGCACGCACCGTCCGGCAAGCTCGACCCCGACGAGACGCCGGCCCAGGCCGCAGTCCGCGAACTGTACGAAGAAACCGGCCTGACCGCTTCCCCCGACGCACTCACCCCGGCCCATACCGTCATCCACCATCAGGGCGACGGAACCCCCGACCGAATCGGCATCTTCTACGAGCTCACCGAGTTCACTGGCGAACCCGTCAACCGGGAACCGGACAAGTGCCTCGCCCTCGAATGGTTCGCCGACCACGCCCTACCCGAGGAACTCATCCCCTACCCAGCCACCGGCCTTTACGGCTCCCTGAACCACCCCGGCGGCATCACGTTCCACAACTGGCCCGAACAGAGCTGACCAGGGGCCATCCCCGCGTGCGCGGGGAGCAGCCGTCCCGATATCCATAGTGTTGCAACATGAGGGGGCCATCCCCGCGTGCACGGGGAGCAGCGCCGACCAGTCCGCGGAAGGGTTCTGTGTTCGGGGCCATCCCCGCGTGCGCGGGGAGCAGGACGTCAGAGGTGGCTCGCACGGCGTTGGACAGGGGCCATCCCGCGTGCGCGGGGAGCAGCGCCTGATGGCCGAGTTCGGCGCCCTCGGCGCGGGGCCATCCCCGCGCACGCGGGGATGGCC
>NZ_JBHYMF010000206.1:0-11386 GCF_042742855.1 Streptomyces sp. NPDC058877
GTCCCGGGCAGCCGCCGGCCGGACCCATGGATCGATCCGGCGCGTGATCCGTCCGCGGTCGGTGAACCCACAGACGAGGACCAGACCTGATGCAGCGACCTGCCGGTGATGACGATCTCGCCCCAGCGGCCCTCATGACGGCCGCCGCTCCCGCGGACCCGCGCGAACCCCCGAATCCGGTGTATGCCGTCCGCACGCGCGGTCTCCTCAAGAGTTACCCGGGTCCGGAGGGCACCCTCACCCATGCCGTGCACGGCTTGGACCTGGACGTGCTGAAGGGCGAGACCTTCGCTTTCCTCGGGCCCAACGGGGCAGGCAAGTCCACCACCATCGCCATGCTGTGCGCGCTGGCCCGCCCCACCGGCGGCGCCGCCACCGTCGCCGGAGCCGATGTGTTGACCCAAGCCCATCAGGTCCGTCAAAGGGTCGGCATGCTTTTCCAACACAGCGCAGTGGACCCCGATCTGACGGTCGAACAGAACTTGCACATCCATGCGCGGCTCTTCGGCCTGTCCCGTCGCCACGCCCGCGAACGTGCCGCCGAGGTGCTTTCGACCGCCGACCTGACCGACCGCCGCCGCTCCCCCGTGCGCACCCTGTCGGGCGGCATGCGCCGCCGTCTGGAGATCGCCCGTCAGCTGCTGCACGCGCCCGAGGTCCTCTTCCTGGACGAGCCGACCACCGGCCTCGACCCCCACGCCCGCGCCCAGGTCTGGGAGCACCTGCGCATGTTGCGCGAGAGCCAGGGCAGCACGCTCTTCGTGACCACCCACTACCTGGAGGAGGCGGAGAACTGTGACCGCATCGCGATCATCGACCGCGGTCGCCTGGTGGCCCGGGGCACCCCCCACGGCCTGAAGAGCGCGATCGGGGACGACCGGGTCCTCCTCCACACCGGCGACGACGCGGCGGCCCTCCGGGTCGTCCGTCAGGTCGCCCCCTCCGAGGGCGCCGTCACCATGGGGGCGGAGGGCATCTCCCTACGGGTGCCGGACGGCAGCGGATGGATCCCGCGCCTGTGCGCAGCCCTGGAAGCACGGGGCATCGCCGTGCGTTCCGCGTCCGCGACCCCTCCCACGCTCGACGACGTCTTCTTCCACCACACCGGCCGTAGCCTGGGCGCAGGGCAAGCCGCAGGCCCGAGCACGGTCGGCACCGGCACGCACGCGGCCACGAGGGAATCCGGAGGCAGCCGATGACCACGCTCTCCTGGGAGGTTCCGGACGCGCCCGGCGCCCGCCGGGGCGCCCGTTTGCGGCGCGAGTTGCGCGCCGTCCACGCCCTGATCCACCGCGATCTGCTCCGTCTGGCCGGTCAACGCACCCATACGGCACTGCTGTTGCTCCACCCCCTGCTCTACCTCGTGATCCTCGGCGGCGGACTGGCCGCCCTGATTCCCCAGTCCTCCCTGGGCGTCAGCTACCAGAGCTACCTCTTTCCCGGCATGCTGATGATGACGGTGCAGACCCCGGCCATCATGGTCGGCATCCGGATGATCACCGACCGGGAGATCGGCTACCTGCGCGAGCTCCTCATGGCGCCGGTGCACCGTTCCACCCTGCTCCTGGGACACTGCGCCGGAGGCACCCTGACCGCCACCGTCCAAGGGGCGGTGTTGCTGAGTCTGGCCGGTGTCGTCGGCCTCCCCTACGACCCAGTCCTCCTGGCCCTGCTCCTCGGCTGCATGGTGCTGGCCTCCTTCACGATCACTTCCCTGGCCCTGGCCCTGGCCGTGACCCTGCGCAGGGCCGAGACGTTCCACACCCTGCTCGGCCTGGTGATGATGCCCTTGTTGTTCCTCTCCGGCGGCTTCTTCCCGCTGAGCGCCTTGCCCGGCTGGGCCCACACGCTCGCCGCGGCCAACCCCCTCGCCTACGCAGTCGACATGCTCCGCCGCACCATCGTGCTGCGGGTACCGGATCAGGCGGGTGTCAGCGGCATCGAATGGGCCGGTCACCAGCCGCCCCTGCCCCTGGAAGCCGGTCTCCTCGTGGCGGCCGGGGTCATCGCCCTGGTCTGGGCCGCTCGCCGTTTCAACCGGCCCGAATGACCGCCGCACCGCTCCTGCGGGCGGGACCGGGCCCGGTGGAAAATGGTTCGACCGGGCCCGGTGTGCGTCCTAGGGTCGACGGCGTGGCAACGAAACTCAATCAGATCATCGCAGTGGAGAAGGGCGTCAAGTCCCGGGCGCACCAGGACCTGACGGCGGCGCATCACGGTCTACAGAAGCCCGCGTTGCTCGCCGGCATCTCCCGTACGTACCAGCCGAAGGACGAGGAGGGCGAGCAACTGCCGCCCGAGTCGACGCTGGTGCAGGTGAAGGCGGAGGACGTACTGCGCGACACCGCGCGGGCGTTGACCCGTCTCTTCGATGTGACGGCCACCAAGGACTGGGCGAACTGCGGGGCCCGTGCGGACATCACGGTCGACGGACGGGTGCTCGTGGAGCGGTCTCCCGTCGCCTACCTCCTGTTCCTGGAGAAGCAGCTCGCCGACATCAACACCTTCGTCCGCAAGCTGCCCGTGCTGGACGCCGCCGAGTCATGGACCCAGGACCCGTCGACCGATGCGTGGAAGACCGAAGTGGTGCGCACGGTCCGCACGAAGAAGGTCCCGCGCAACCACGTCAAGGCGGAGGCCACGGACAAGCATCCGGCACAGGTCGAGGTCTACTACGAGGACGTGCCGGTCGGTTACTGGACCACCGTGAAGTTCTCGGGCGCGCTACCGGCCCGACGGGTCAAGGAACTGCTGGAGCGCGTGGAGAAGCTGCAGCAGGCGGTGAAGTTCGCCCGCGAGGAAGCGAACGGCACCGAGGTCACCGACCAGCGGGTCGGCGACGCCGTCTTCGGCTACCTCTTCGGGTAGCCGGGACGCCATGGACTCCCCGGCCGCAGGACGCGGCCGGGGTGCGCGAGGAGCGCAAAGCTGAAGCTGAGCCTTGTCGTGACATCTGCGGTTCCAGTGGGGGTTCGACTCCTCCCCTCGGCACTTCTCGCCGGGGTGGCCCAAACAGGCAGAGGCAGACCGCGGTCAATCTCAGACTATTGCTCCAGACTCAGCATGCGCCGCTCATCGCCGGATCGACCGGGCCCGGGCCCTGGTGCGTCGAAATGCCAGTTCGAATCTGGTCCGCCGAGCTCGATCGGCGGTGGTCCAACGGCAGGACGCGACGCAATGACGAATGACCCGGGTCCTCAAGCGTGCCGGCGTGCGATGGGGAGCGGCATCAACAGGGTCCGGGGGCAGGCTACGCCCTCGGACCCGCTCCTCTTTGCCCGTGCCTTCGAGGCCCACCAGGCGTCGGCGACTACTCCGGGGGTCAGGAGTCCGTACCGGCTCGATCGGACGCACTGCGCAGGACGCAGAACTCATTGTCCTCGGGGTCTCCCAACACTCAGAACTAGACGTTCTGGAGTGCGGGCATGGTGGCATCGACCCTGGTCAAGTCGGGTGGCGGGAACCCTCTGGTCCCTACAAGGGCCATGGAGAACGCGACACACAGGCAAGCTCCGCACCCCCAGAAGGGTATGGAGACCACCCACACATCCCAGAACCCCCTCGCGGGGACGGTCTACACCGAGACCCTTCGGGGTGTGCGGTGTATCCGTCTGTCCGTGCTCACCGATGAGACCACCAGCCCCGAGCGGCAGCGCGAGGCCGACGACGTAGCGGCAGCCGCGCACAACATCAGCTTCGGCGAGGGCGACCAGCTCCGCGAAGCGGTGGACCTGGACGTGTCCGCGTCCAAGGTGTCCCCGTTCGACCGTCCCGCCCTCGGCGGGTGGCTTGCCCGCCCGGACGACTTCGACGTGTTGGTGTGGTGGCGCTTTGACCGCGCCATCCGGTCCATGAGCGACATGCAGAACCTTGCCGAGTGGGCGAGGAAGTACCGAAAGGTTCTGCTGTTCGCCGAGGGCATCGGCGGGGGCCCGATGGTTCTGGACTTCCGGAACCCCATGGACCCCATGAGCGAACTCATGATGCTCATGCTTGCCTTTGCCGCTCAGGTGGAGTCGCAGAGCATCAAGGACCGGGTTACCGGCGCCATGGCTGCCATTCGCAAGATGCCGCTTCGGTGGCGCGGCGGACGCCCCCCGTACGGCTACATGGTCGTCCCGATGCCCGCCGAGCATGGCGGGGTCGGTTGGACGCTGGTACCGGACCCCGACGCGGTCAAGGTCATTGAGCGCATCGTCCGCGAACTGTTCGACGGCATGACCATCTCCGCCATCGCTGCGGGGCTCAACCAAGACAAGGTGCCGAGTTCTCGCGATCACTGGGCCGTGAAGATGAAGCGCGAAAAGGGCGGGAAGACCGGCGGGGCCAAGGGGTCGCACGTCGTGCGTGACGTGTTCAAGTGGACCCCCGCTGTCATTACGCGGATGCTGCGGAATGAATCGCTGCTCGGCTGGAAGATGCACAAGGGCAAGCCCGTGCGAGACGCCGAGGGCAACCCGATCATGCAGACCGAACAGCCGATCATGACTCGGGCCGAGTTCGACGCGATCGGCGCCGTGCTCGACTCCCGCAGCATTGAGAACGGAGATCGCCACGACACCGACGCACTCTTGTTGCGCGTGATCCACTGCGACTCGTGCCGGGGCCGCATGTACCTGTCCAAGCCCACCAAGAACGGCGCGAGCGTGAACCCGTTCTACAAGTGCAACAGCCACGCGCGGGGCGACGTGTGCGAGCTGCCCGCCAACGTCCGTGCGCAGTGGGTTGACGACTACGTGACCGCCGAGTTCCTGCGTCTGGTCGGGCCCGTCCAGACGAAACACACAGTCGAGACTCCCGGGTACGACCCTGCCCCCGAGCTGCACGCCACGTTGGCCGAGTTCGAGGAGCACCAGCGGCAGCACGGACGTCAGAAGTCGCAGCACGCCGCGCGAGCGTGGCAGGAACGGGCGGACGCACTCGACAACCGCATAGCCGAGCTGGAGTCCCGGGAGAAGACCGAGCCGCAGCGCATCGTCACCCCGACCGGCCGCACGTTCGCCGACGAGTGGGCCGAGAAGGACACGGCGGGCCGGCGAGCCATGCTCATAGAAGCGGGGGTGCGGCGCGGCGTCCGGGGCGGGTGGCGCAAGCTCGACACGCGGCGCGTGGACTTCACCATGCGTGGTGAGCTGAACCCCGCAGTGGAAGAACTCGACGGAGTCGCGACGGCGCTGGAATCCGAGACACGCGGAGACGAGCCCACCCCGGGTGCGAGTGTGCGCCTGGTCGAGCCTGCCCGCGAACTGGTCGCCGCGTAGCCGCCCCGAGACTGGGGCCCGGCTGGGTTCACCCGCCGGGGCTCTCTGCTGCCCGCACACGGGCGTACAGGGGCCCTCGCCGACTTGCCCTCGGGCGGGGCCGCAGGGCAGCGAGAGGCGAAAAGGTGTTGAGAGTGACGACTTTCGACACTTTTTGAGATAGCCAAGAAAAACCTAACAGAAAGAGAAACCGGGGTCTCTGTCGTCACCCCGACACCGCTCGACATCCTCGGGCCACCCTCGGTTCCTACTACTGGGGCAAGAGAGAGCGGGACTACCGCGCACCCACCCCGAGGGGGATACCGGCGGACCGAGTGCCCGCTCTCTCTTCCAGCGTTGCCCGTGCAGCACGCACCCTCTCGGGGGTGGCCGCAGTGGTCGTGAGGCAACGCAAGCGGGGACCGCACCGTCCATGAGTAACCGCCCTTGACCGGGGGCACCGAAAGGGGTTGTAAGCGCGTGCGCTGATCGGCACCCCGAAAAGGGGTTCAGCATAGAGACACCTGCAACACAATTTCAGAGCCGCCATCACAACCCCCTGACGTGCCATACGCAGGGGCTTTTTCATGCCGAGACACAATGGAGAAAGATCATGAGTGAATATCTCAACGGTGCCGCATTCCTGAACGGGAAGCGCGATAAGGGGCAGAGGCGCGTCAACGCATTCAAGTGGGATGAGCGCATGGAAGTACTTTCCGCGCTGCGCGAATCGCGCCCCGAAGTGTTCGAAACGCTCGGCACGTCCATTCGGATGAGCCTTGGCTACTACGAGAACGACAAGAAGAATGCAGCCGAGCACGGCCGCGACGTGACGAAGGAGAGCAACTGATTATGACGACCGACATTCAGAAGGCAGCCGAGCGAGTCGCGAAGCTGCGGGCGCAGGCAGCAAAGGTATCCGCCCCGCTCGCGTACGCCGAAGCACAGTTGCAGGCAGCGCAGGAGGCGGAATCGGCACGACGTGCGGAACGCGCCAAGGAGTACAACCGTGAGGTTGTCGAGACGTGGCGCGAGCGCGCCGACGATGTAGCCAACTCCGGTAACACCGCGCGGGAAACGTTCCTCGCGGCCCTCTCCGCAGAGCCCTGGTTCGCGGCATACGTCGAATACCGGGCAGCCCGCCACAAGCGTAGGCATGTACTGAGCCTTTTCCATCCTCGTCCTGAGCTGGTCAGATGCAGAGTGAGGACGGCCTGGACGAGGCTGGTGGTCCGGATGGTCGAGCATTGCAGTTTGCGGAGGAGCCGCCAGGACTTCAGGGTGGCGACAGCCTTCTCGGCCAGGGCCCGGATCTTTGCGTGGGACCGGTTCACGGCCTGCCGGCCTGCGAAGAGGGTCTCCCAGCGTCCCCGGCACGAGATGCGGATCGCGCCGTCGGCGCCTCGGTGTCCCTTGTCGGCCCAGCACGGGATGTCCGCCTTGGCGAGGGCGCCGACGATGCCGTGTTCACGGGCTGCGCGGATGCCGTGGACGGTGCCGGGCAGGGCCAATGGGGTCGACAGCAGCCGGCCGAAGGGCTCGGCTATGACCTGCACGTTCATCCTGTGCCGCTTGTGCTTGTCGGAGTAGAACGGCCGGTCGGCGGCGATGCGATCGATGGGAAGGAGGGTGCCGTCAGGACCCGATACGCCTTCGCCCACGTGGTCCGCACCGCGTCGGCCAGGCCGGGGCGAGAGTAGCCAGAAGCTCGACCGCCCAGGTGACACAGCGGTAGGCCGTCGTGATCTCGATGCCGAACCCGGCCGCGTCAGCAATGCCCCTCGGGGGAACCCCCGGGGGGAGATGAGCGCAGTCGATGGGCCGGCTGCGGCGCCATCGGCTGGTGCCTGGCCTGCGCGGCAATGGGTTGCGGGGTTCAGTTGATGGTGAGGGTGGCGACGCTGTCGATGCGGGAGACTGTTCCCAGGCCGAGGGTGCAGGCGAGGACGTCGGTCGAGGGGGCGACGAGCTGGTACACGACGGTGTCTCCGGCGAAGAGGCCGGAGGTGACGGTGCCCGTGACCGTGGTGGTGAGCACGGCAGCGGCGAGGTTGACGGTCCTGGTGCCGGTGACGACGGTGGTGGCGCCGTTGTTCCAGGTGAAGCTGATGGTGGTGGGGGCGGTGTTCAGGAGGGTGAGGCAGGAGTAGGACGGGATGGTCACCTGACTCACGCTGATGGGGGCCGAGTTGATGACGGGCACGCTCAGCGATGTGCAGGTGTTGAGATCCCGGGTGATGGTCACGGTGGTGCTGGCAGGTGTCAGGCTCAGAGGCGGTGAGTAGGTGGAGGAGTCGTTGCTGGGCGTCGTGCACAGGATGTCGCCCACTGCCGCTTGAGCCGGTGAGCCTGCCGCTACTACCGTCGCTGCGGCGAGCGCCAGCGCGCTGAGCAAGCCAATGACAGAGTTCCGCTTCATCGAGGAGCCCCTTCCCTAGGGATTCGACGGTCCCACGGGCAGGCCATCGCAGCTAGCGGCAATTCAGCCACCAAATCGGCGGCCCGGAAGGGGTACCAATCCGGGCCTCGGGGCGGGCCTGGGTGCAGCCCACGACGGCGCTGTAGAGGGCCGAGGTGGTGGCCGAGGTGTAGCCGCCGGGCAGCCCGACGCAGGGGGCGATGTCGGAGTGGGAGGCGACTGTCATTGTCTGCGGGGTGTTGAGGAGGGGCGGTGAGTAGGAAGCGGTGGTGGTCTCGGTGCAGGAGAGCTGTACGAGATCGGCCGGGACGGGTGACGCCAAGGAGACGGCGGGCATGCTCACGAGGCTCAGTGCGGCGGCCAAGGGGACCGCGAATCGGCGTACCTGTTTCATGAGGGCTCCGTAAAGAATGGGGTGACGGTGCAGAGCGTCGCCTGTCGCGGCCGTGGATGCCCGGAGCGGGGTCGTTCCGAATGCGAACCGGGGTCGGGGAGCGGTTCGGCGAAGGAGTCGACGTCACCTCTCATCGTGGGCGAGGAATATGCAGCTTGACAGGCCGCATCCCCACCCGGGCAGGCGCCTTCCGGACACCGCCACGAATGGGTGCCCCAACGCCGGAACCCGTGAACTCCATGGACCGGCAGCGGGTGTGCCGGAGGCACGTGACATACAGGGGTGTCAACCATCCCCTCCGCCACATCCGTTTCGTCCTGAATTCGGCCTGGACGTGTTCCTTTCGGCGCTGCCACGCTTCGCGGGACCTTCACATCGTGCTGCGGACGGGCACCCCCGCTGTGGCACGCACTCCGAGGAGTTCGCCCATGAACATGAACCGAAACGCGGCGCGCATCGCGGCACTGGGGGCGGCGTGCGCGCTCGGCTCGCTGGGCCTCAGCCCCGCTTCCGCTGCGCCTGCGTCGGCCTTGGTCGAGTGCACGGGCCAGTCGGTGAGCCAGTACTCGCCGCCCCTGACCAACACCCCGCAGGCGACGACGATCGTTAATCAGGGCCTGCTCGGCCTGGCCGCGTCACCCGGGCTCTGTGTCGCCGTGGGGACGACGGTGTTGTCCGCTCAGTACAGCGAGACCATCAACAACCCTTCCCAGTCCTGCAACACGACTCCCTCCTCCGGGAGCGGGAACCGGGTCTTCACCTGGGACAACGGGCAGACGAGCACGTTCACCTACACCTCGACCATCACCGTCATCAATGGCACGAGCGCCTCCGTGCGCACCGGGACGATCACCGCCGGCCGGTTCTCCGGCCATCAGGCTGAGCAGATCACCTTCTTCCCCACCCTCGACCCCACCGCCTGTGCCACCACCGGAGTCGCGACGGCATCGTCGCAGACCACCCTCACCATCCAGCCCTGACCCCGCCCTCCCGCCGCACCAGACTCCCGTCGGAGGAATGCTCATGACGCCCCGCACAACCTCTCGCCCGCGCAGGCGCCACGCCGCTGTGGCCGCGGCGGCAGCCGGCCTTCTGATGGCCGGGCTGTCCGCGCCCGCCGCAAACGCCCAGCCGGCCTCGGCCTCTCTGCTCTGCACCGGCTACGAGACCGCCACCTACCAGCCCGGCCTGACGCTGACGCAGCGGCAGACAGCCGTGACCGCCACCGGAGCCGTCGGCCCCTGCGCCGGAACCGACACGCAGCACACCGGCGGAAGCATCAGCTTCCAGGGAGAAGGACAGCTGTCGTGCACCGGCGGCAACTCGTCCGGCTCCGGCCTCATCACCTGGTCGAACCCCCAGACGACCCCATCCGCCTTTACCTTCACCGGCGGGGTCAGCCTGCGCCCCGGCGGCGTCTCCGTACTCGTCCTCACCGGCCAGGTGCAGTCCGGAGACTTCAAGGGATCGCAGATCACCCTCGAGATCGCCCTCGTCCCGACCCTGACAGAAACCCTCCAGTGCACCACCCCCAACGGGCTCAGCACCTCGTCCGGCCCCCTGACCGTCCAGCTCCTTTGACCTCCCGCCGGCGAGAGCACCGTGCGAAATGGTCCGGCAGGTGAGACAGAGGTCGAACTTTGCTGATCAGAGGCGGTGTGCCACCGTAGAGCACCATGAATAATGATCACGACAAGGCCGAGACGCTGGCACGAGCGGTCCGGCTGCGGGAGCAGGGCCAGGCCGAGCAGGCCCGGAAACAGCTGGTGGAACTGGTCGAGCGGTACCCGGCAGACGGCGAGATCGCCTATCAGACCGCCTGGGTGCACGATGTCCTCGGCCTGGAGCGCGAAGCCATCCCGTTCTACGAACGTGCCCTGAGCGGCGCGGGCCTGTCCGCGGAGGACCGGCGCGGAGCCTTCCTCGGCCTGGGAAGCACACACCGCATCCTGGGCTCCTACGACAAGGCCGTACAGACCCTTCGACAGGGACTCGATGAGTTCCCGGACGATGCGGCGCTGCACGCTTTCCTCGCCATGGGCTTGTACAACCAGGGTGAGAACCGTCAGGCGGTACAGCTGCTGCTGAAGACGCTCGCCGCTACCAGCAGCGACCGCCGGGTACAGGACTACCGGCGGGCAATCGAGCACTACGCCGACAACCTGGACAGCATCCAACACGACAAGGAACCGCAGCACGAAGGACGCTGAAGCCACCGGCGACACGGCACCGCTACGACAACCGTGCGCGCCGGTGGAACCCCGAGGGACCACCCGCGCCACACAGCAGACAGTCACGCACGCCACCTCGGCGCATCCCGCATTTGTGGCGTGCTACACCCCAGCCTAAGCCACTGAGCCTTTCCAGCCTGGCAGTGCTGGCTGCGTGTTGGACAGATCGGTGGAACGACGAAGCTCCTGCTGGACGGGGTCTCGACCAAGATCACCCGTGTCCGCCAGGAGCTTCGCGTGCTTGTCTACCCGTCGTCGATCGACCTGTCCAGTCGCACCCTGCGTTACCTGACGGGACTACTCACTGCTCGGCGAGGGGAGATCGGGACTCGATGGCGTCGGCTGACCGCCAATCGTCAGGCTCTCCTCGCCCTGGCCCATCTGCGATGCGGTGACACCTACGCCCAGCTCGCCGCCGGGTTCGATATCGGCGTCGCAACCGTGTACCGCTACATACGCGAGGCCGTCGATGTGCTGGCCGCCCTCGCACCCACCCTGGCCGAGGCGATGGACATCGCCCGTACTAAAGAGTTCGTGATCCTGGACGGCACCCTGCTGCCGATCGACCGGATTGCCGCCGACACCCCGTACTACTCGGGCAAACACAAACGTCACGGCATGAACATCCAAGTCCTCACCGATCCCTTCGGCCGACTACTGTGGGTCTCACCGGCCCTGCCCGGATCGACCCACGACCTGACAGCCGCCCGTACCCACGGCATCGTCGAAGCACTCGCCGATGCCGACCTCAAGTGCTGGTCCGACAAGGCGTATCAAGGTGCCGGTGGTTCCATCCGGGTACCCTTCCGCGGCCGCCGCCTCAAGCAGTGGCAGCGTGAGCACAACAGCACACACGCCAAGATTCGCTGCCTCGGCGAGCAGGCTATGGCCACCTTGAAGAGCTGGCGCCTTCTACGAAAGCTTCGCTGCAGCACCAACCGCATCACCGCAATCGTCCAGACCGTCCTCGTCCTTCATCACGCCTCGGCATGAGGTTGGAAAAGGCTCACTGAGGATTTCTCAGCGAAATTATCTTCGCGAAGCTGGGTGAACCACTCGATTCGGGATGGATCGAGCGGCTGGGTCCCGGGCGCGGACAGGC
>NZ_JBHYMF010000207.1:0-11381 GCF_042742855.1 Streptomyces sp. NPDC058877
ACTTTGGCGGCGCGGTGTGTGTCCCACGCAGGACCTTCGCGCAATGACCGCCGGAACGTCACGATCAAGGTAGGGCCCGCCTCCGGGGTGCTCACTCACCTGCACGCCAGGCGTGACTCCGTGGCAGCTGCCGCTCAGGAGCGCCTTCCGGTTGGTTGCCGGCGCGGTCCGGGATCACTGCGCGAGGCGCCCCGCACGGCTGCCGCGGTCCCTGCAGTTAGAGTGGGCCGGCTCCGGAGGCCCGAAGGTCAGGCACGAACGAGGGTGGGGAATGGCGAAGCACCGGCTGTCCAGAAGAGGCCGCTACATAGCGTTGGCGACGGTGGCCGTCGCGGTCGTGGCGGGTGCCGGTGTCGCGGCACAGACTTCCATGGCCGCTTCGACTTGGCCGGCACAGAGAACGTACACAGGCCGGGCGTTCGACGCCTGCACAGCGCCCTCGCTCGCCGCGATGAAGGCGTGGAAGAGGGACGCCTACTACGGTGGCGTCGCCGTCTACATCGGCGGGAAAAACCGAGGTTGCGCCCAACCCAACCTGACCAAGTCGTGGGTGAAGTCGGTCGACACGCTCGGCTGGCGGGTCATTCCCCTCTACGTCGGTGCCCAGCCGCCCTGTCAGAAGAGCGGCAACAAGGAGCGGTTCACAGCGGCCACCGCGGCCTCGGTCGGGGCGAGCAACGCCAACGACGCGATCACCAAGGCGACGGCGCTCGGCATGAAGCCTGGCAGCCCGATCTACCTCAACATGGAGTCGTACGACACCGCCGACAAGGCGTGCAACGACGCCACCCTGACCTACGTGCGGTCCTTCACCAAGACCCTGCGCGCCAACACCTACCGCGGCGGCCTCTACGGCTTCAGCGGTTCCAGCGCCCAGGCAATCGCCACCGCCAGGAATCGCACCGACCTGCCGGGCAACCTCTGGTACGCACTGTGGAACGGCCAGGACACCACCACCAAGGACTGGCCCTGGGACCCGAAGCTGTACACCGACCACAGCCGCGGCCATCAGTACAAGGCCAACAGCAAGGAGACCCGCGGCGGATACACCATCACCGTCGACCGCAACGCATGGGACGCCCCAGTCGCCATCGTCGGCTGACCGGCGGCCTCTGAACCGACACGATGGGACCTTGCCCGCTCCCCGTCCCCCTGCGAGGTGACCCGGCCGTGGTCGTGCGGAGGTTCTCCTTGGCGATCCACGCGGTCAGCAGCGTCTGCCCGATCTTCCCCTCGCCGAGCAGCGTGTTCCACATGGTGGCGAACTGGTCGTGGGTGAGGTCCTCGCGGTTGCGCAGGAGCCGTCGTCTGGCCTTCCACTCCGGGTCGGTGGCGCGTCCACGTCGGCCCCGGATTTCGGCAGTGGTGCGGCGCCGGACCATGGACAGCATCTTGTTGGCGAGCTGGACGACGTGGAAGTGGTCGACCACGACGATCGCGTGCGGCAGCCCGGTGCGGACCGCCGCGCGATAGGTGGCCGACATGTCGATGGCGACGTGCCGGATGCTCTTTCACCAGGTCAGCGGTGTGGTGGCGAGCCAGGCCAGGACGTCGGCGACGGTGCGGCCCTCGACCTGGCCGAGCAGCCCGCCGGTGCCGAGGGCGTCGACGAAGCCGGTGTGCCACCGGTCCCGCACCAGGTGCCACTTGCCGCTGTCGGGGTCCTGCTCCCACTTCGTCTTGCCCCGCCGGGTCTCGTCGATGCCCAGCACCCTCACCTCGGGCAGCGGGGCGCCCGTGACCTCGCGCGCCGATGCGCGGAAGGCTCCCATCACCGTCGGCCATGACAGATGCAGGTCGCGGGCGGCCTGGATGACCGTGGAGCCGGCATCGCGCACCCGGTGCCCGGCCGCCTCCCGCAACCGGGCGGTGACCCGCGCCCCGGCCGGTATCTGGGCAATGCTCTCGGTGAACGATTTCCTCGGGCACTTCGGCTCGCGGCACCACCAGCGGCGCTTGTGCCAGAAGAACTCCAGCCTCCGCTCCCCGTAGGGCAGATCACGCGGCCGGGTCACCGCCGGCCCCTTCACCCGGGAGGCGATCACCCCGCAGGACGGGCAGGCCCGCGCCGCCTCGTCCGCCGTGATCAGGTGCACCCGACGCGTCCCGTCGGCCAGTGACTCGACCCGCATGACGGACACCCCGTCGAGACCGAGCAACAACGTCGTATCGTTGACCAAGCCCGTGGCTCCCCAATGATCCTTCTGCGTAGAGAACAGAAATGATCAACCAGGATCACGGGCGTCCTGCGTCCGGGGGCCAGTCCCGCCATGCACATCACACACCGTGACGGACAGTCAGCGTGTCTGACGAGATGCACCGCTCAAGTTCGAAGACCCGGCGAGGGTGAACGGTTCACGGGGCTCGTACCGGCCGGTGACGTCGCCGACCAGGTTGTCGGCGGTCGGGTCGAGGGGCGGCGGGGGTGAAGTCGACGTGGTCGAGGCGGGTCCAGACGATGTCGGGGCTGAAGGAGGACTCGAAGGCGTAGACGCGGTGAGTGAGCGAGGGCACGCCAGATTGACATGGAGATGTTCGGGTGGGCCGCCTCCGTCGTGCCCGGCAGCGGCAGGGCGCCGCCGAACACCTCGTACCGTTTCAGATGGTCCAGCTGCTGATCAAGCGGCGGGGGCGCGGGCCCGTCCGGGGCGCCGCGGTCGACCAGGACTGTCCCTTGAAGGTCTGGTTGATCGACTCGATGACCTGCCGCAGCGGCTTGAACAGATGCGCCCCGGCCCGCTCGGCTTCTCCCTTGCGGGCCGACCGTAACAGCACCAGCTCACGCTCGGTCAGGTCCTGCTCGAACTCGCGGCCGTAGTAGTTCTTGTCACCGGTGATCGTCTGCCAGGAGTGGGAGGCCGTCACGTCCGGCGCAGTGTCGAGCATGTCGCGCAACGTCTCGCGCTCGTCGGCCTTGGCACCGGTCAGTCCGAACAGCACGGGCAGCCCGCCGATCGTGCACGCCTGGTGCAGCCGTAGTCCCCAGAAGTACCGGGAGTGCGACGCGCAGTAGCCGTACTGCGCCCAGCCGGCCATGTCGGAGCGCTTCGCGGTCTCTCGCGAGCAGCCACAGCCGACCGGGGTGGAGTCGACCACCCAGACATCATCGCTCCACAGCGTGGTGTCCGCCGCCAGGATCCGGATCATGCGGTTAAGCAGCGACGAGGCCGCTCGCAGCCACTTGTTGTAGCCGGACCGGTCGGGTACGTAGGGGAACATGCCGCGGAAGTCCGCCGCGACACGGCGCAGCGAGCGCCGCTCGGAGGTGTAGCCGAGCAGCGCCGACATTACGGCGAGGGTGAGCAGTTCGGAGTCACTGAGCGTGGGTGCGATCCCGACCGCCCGGCGCCACGGGGCAAGTTCCGGCGAAGCCTGCAACGTGTCGTCGATCCGGACATAGAGTGCCGTTGCGAGGGTGTTCAGGTCGTTCGTCACAGACTGACCGTGGACGCCCTCGCCCCACGTCCGCAGGCGCACCGGATCAGCTGACCGGCTGAGCCTGGGGATGGGCCTCGTGCCAGGCGTCCCAGATGTCGCTGCGGAGTCGGCCTTGCGGTGGCACGTCCATCCCCTGGTCCTTGGCCCACCGCCGCACCTCGGCCACCGGCGGTGTAGGCGCGGATTGTGAGGGCTCCGGTCGGTGGCGCGCGGGGACAACGGGCTGGGCGGGCGGCTGGAGCAGGGCCTCGGGGGTCGTGGCGGTGAATCCGCGGCGTTCGAGGATGCGGCGACGCTTGTGGTGCATGCGTTCCAGCCAGGGCACGTCCGCGTCGAGGTAGTCGTGGGCCTCGACGTGGGACTTCTTCGTCTCGGTGGTGCGCATGATCCGGCCGACCTGCTGAATCACCCGTCCCTTGAAGGAGATCGGGCTGGTGAGGAACAGGGTGTCGAGCCTGGGGGCGTCGAATCCTTCGCCGGCCAGCTTGTCGATGGCCAGCAGCACCGGCGGGGTGGTCGTTTCATCGACCAAGCGGGGGCGGACCCGGGCTCGCTCGGCCGGCGGCATACCGCCGTGCAGGAGCAGCGGTTCGATGCCGTGCGCGGCGAGGGACGTGGCGAGTTGGTGGAGGTGTTCGACTCGGTTGCTCAGGGCCAGGCTGCACCGTCCGCGCCGAGAGGCGTCGGCGATGTCGGCGGCGATCTGGGTGTTGCGGTCGCAGTTCGCGGCGAGTTCGCTGTAGACCGCCTGGAAGGAGGCGCCGTCGTTGCCCGGCTCGTCGGTGGTGAACGAGGTGGGGTGGACGATGAGGTGCTTGGCGAAGGCGCCGGCGTCGGCGATCTCGTGTCGGATGGGTCCGCACTGCATGGTGATCAGCGGATCCATCTGGTCCGCCCGGTAGGGGGTGGCCGACAGGCCGATCCATCGAGGGGCGCGGGCTTTGCGGATCGCGGCCTCGGCCCCCTGGGTGCCCACGGCGTGGCACTCGTCGACGACCACCAGGCCGTAGCCGTCCAGCAGGCCGTCTGGGGCGTCGCGGTGGCTGAGTGTCTGCAGCATGATCAGGTCGACCACGTGGCTGCGGCGGTCCTTGCCCGCGCCCAAGGAACCGACGCGGCCCCCGCCGAGATCGAGGAACGTGGCCAGACGGTCCTGCCACTGGGACAGCAGCTCGGAGCGGTTGACGATGATCGCGGTAGGCGTCTGGTGGTGTGCGATCAGTGCGCAGGCCATGACCGTCTTGCCCGAGCCCGGTGGCGCCACGAGCACCCCGCTGGTGTGGTCCTTGACCGCGTCGACCGCCTGGCGCTGCACCGCGGTCAGCTGGCCGGTGAAGCGAGCGCTGATCGGCGCGACATCTGGGAGCTCGCTGGTGATCGTGAGCGTGCCGCCGGCGGCGGCGATGAGCTGGGCGGCCTCATCCGCCAGGCCGCGCGGCAGCTTCAGCCAGTCCGGGTCGGTGACGTCAAAGGAGCAGACCAGGCGTGGGGTGTCCCAGATGGAGTACCGCTGGCTCTGGCGTCGGTAGAACTCCGAGTTGTGGAACGACGCCGTGTGCTTGAGCGCGGCGAGCAAAGCGGTCGGCAGTCCCTTGGTGGAGATCGCGAGCATCGCCGACAGCCGCGCCTCGACGATGGCGGGGGCCTTGCCCAGAGCCCGCCGCCGGGGCTTGGGCGGCAGGACCGGCGCGGTCGCCGACGGACCCGCCTTGACCTCGCCGAGCTTGTCGACGAGCGCCTCGACCTGAGCCGGGGAGAGCCGCTCGGCCTGGGACAGGTGCGCGAACTGGTCGGGGTACGGCTCCCAGGTGTGCGGGTCGCAGAACACCGTGGTGCCCTTGAGGCAGGAGGCCCCCTGCAGCGGGAGCGCGATCAGGTTGCCGAACCGAGCGTTGCCCTTGGCGTTCGTCGGCAGCAGGTCTTGGGCGGGGAAGAGCCGGTCGTAGCTGGACAACGTCATCTGCCCGCGGACGTCGATCGCCCGGCGCAGCAGCGCCATCCCCAGCGTGCGGGCGGTGACCGCGGCGACGGGGTCAGTGAAGAAAATCCACACGTGCGCTCCCGCCCCGGAGCGGGAGACCTCCACCAGGGCGGGGACACCGGCGTCGTGACAGGCGGAGGCGTAGGCGGCCGCATCGCCGCGCCAGTCGCTGCCGTCCTTGCCGTCGAAGTCGACCGCCAGAAGCCGGCAGGTGTCATCAGCCAGCAGCGGGTACATCCCCAGGTGGGTCTCCCGGGTGCCGGGCTCGGGGCGGGAGAGGTGGTTGTAGACGGCCCGGTCCGTCAGCGGCCAGAACACCCGCTCGGCATCGGCCTTGTTCTTGGCGAACGGGTTGTCCTCGGCGGGGCTCCAACCCGTCCGGCCCGACTTCGCGCTCACCCACCGGGTGGCGTAGACGTCCTCGCGGCCGGCGAACAGCGCCCGGAACAGGGCGATCTTCGCCTCCGTCCCGGAGGACGCGTCCGCGTACGGCAGCCCGTGGCCGCCTTCCGTGATGACCGGGGGGGGAGGCTCGGGGACCGGAGCCAGCGCCCGTGGCGCGTCGGGTGCGCAGACGCCGATTCTCGGCTCGCACCTCGGCAAGCTCCGCGCGTAGTTCGGCGTTCTCTTCGAGCGCCACATCGAGGCGGATGCGCAGTTCGGCCAGGTCGTTACAGTCGTACCAGTCCTCCACCCCTCCATGATCCGGATTCGCGTCCGTGGAGAGGTCGTTTTCGCGTAGATTCCCACGGGGTGATCGAGCCGATGGCCTACCCGTCCGGCGCCGGCCCGCCGGACGCCCAGGCTTGCGCGGCCGCGAGGTACCGGCGGGTGGCGATGCACGGCCAGCCGGGACGCGGCGGCATCCGCGTCCCGGGTGCGGACTGCCGGTTCCAGGCGCGCGAACCGCGGGGCTTGTCTGTCCCCTTTCAGCCGCGTGGCCGGGGCCATTTCTCCCGCAGCCACGCCAGGTCGGTCTCGGCGCGGATGCGGGCCGCTTGCTCACGGGTGAACACCGCGTTCGTCTTGGTCAGGACCAGGGTGTATGGGCGTCCCTGACGCCGGGTGGTGTGGGACACGGGCAGGCCGGCCAGTTCGATACGGCTGTGGATGTGGCGGCGCCGGTCCTTCGCGAGCGGCCAATCCATGACCCGACGGGTGCGGGAGGTGAGGAAGGCGTCGAGGTCGGGGCAGAGGCCGCAGCCGGACCGGCAGGTATCGGCCGGGGTGAGTGACCAGTCGTCCGCCGCGCGTACGGGGCGGGTGACGGCCGCGGTGAGCCGGGCCTCGCAGTGGTCGGCGAGCGTCTGGAAGGCGTGGGCCGCGGGTGCCCCGTCTCGTACGGTCGTCGGTCGGCGGGCCGCGGTGCGCAGGGCCGGGAGCAGGCATTCCAGGGCGGTGTCCGGCAGGCCGCGCAGCGCGGTGACGATCGTGTCGGCGGTTTTCGGGTCGCACGCCTGCAGGATGCGGGCCAAGGGAGCTCCCAGCCGTTCCATGCCCGCGCGGCGCTCCGCCTCGCGGCCCACGTCGAGCCAGCCGGTGAGCTGCTGCTCGGCCGCTTGCCAGACGCCCTCGACCAACGGTGCCGCCACCGCGTCTCCGTCACCGTCAGCGGTCCGCAGCGCGGCACAGAGGCCGGGCAGAGACTCGAGCCACGCTGCGCGATCCGCCCCGGTGTATGCGGCGGCCGGGCCGAACCAGCTGCCGACGGCCCCGCGCGACCACGTCCGCCCGTACCGTGCGGCCGCTTCCGCGAGATCGGGGATGTGTCGCTCGCCCAGGGTCTCCACCCCGAAGGGCGCGAGGAGCATCGCGGCGGTGTCCGCTTCCTCCAGTCCCACCGCGACGTGCAGGGCGGCAGTGAAGAGTGGAGCGGCCGCTTCACCCGAACCATGATGCTTCCAGATCGGGGCGAGCGACTGGGCGAGCGTACGCGCCAGCTCCAACTCCCCGGTGTCCAGGTGGCCCTGGAGTTCTCGCAGGGCTCCCTCGGAGCCGGCCTCGGCGCGTGCCGCGAACGAGCGTTGCCGGGGCCACAGGACCACGGCGGACCGCCGGTACCAGCGGTCCAGGGTGTTGCCGTAGTTGCCCATGTAGCCCTCGTACTCGGACTGGTAGGGCGTGAGGTCCTTGTTCTCGGTGGTGGCGCACACCTCGGCGTAAGAGACGGGCAGGCTGATCCGCTCGCCGCCGGTGCCGTCGGGGTGGGTCCACCAGTCGAGGGTGATCTCGTCGTCGATCAGGTCGTTCAGTTCGTAGCCGGAGAAGTCGCCACTGCGGCGGCGCTCGGCCCCGGGCTCCCCGTCGGGGTCGAGGAGGCACTCACCCTCGCACTCCTCGTCCTCGCAGCCGTCGTAGTGTTCGACATCGCCGTAGTAGTCGTAGCGGTCGTAGGGCGGTACGGCGTCCCAGGTCTCCTTCACCTCGGCCAACGCGAGGACCGCTTCGCAGCCTGCCTGCCCGGCGGCCTGGCGGAGCCGGGCGGCGCGGGCGGCGTCGGCGCCCTTGAGGCGGTCCCAGTCCAGGCCGCGCTGGGTGTACTCGTGGTCGAGGAGGTACACGAGGCGGTTCGGGGGCGCCGTTTTCTGGCGGCCGTAGGCGTAGCGCTCTTCGGCCGGCTGGGTGAAGTGTTCGGTCAGGCAGTGGGCCAGGTCGGCGGCCGGGCCCCCGTCGTCCTCGCCGGCCGGGCGGGCGCGTTCGGCGAGGAGGTTCATGGTGAGGGTGATGCGATAGCCGGACGTGACGGGTTTGACCTCGTGCAGGCAGTCCGCGTAAAAGGCGGTGAAGGTCAGCTTCTCCCGGGACGCCTGGTGGACGACGCTCCGGCCGGCGTGCGAGACGACGAGTTCACCGCCGGTGTGGTGGGAGGGCAGCGAGACCACCAGGGTGCCCACCATGGAGTCGTCCTTCTCGGAGTCCTGGTGGGGCAGGAAGAACTGGCCCTTGCCGTAGACGAGCAGCGCGTGCGGTTCGGCCCGCAGGACGGTGGTGGGCGGCAGACCGAGGGCAGTGCGGACGCCGTCGAGGACGCCGCTCAGGGTGCGGTCCCAGTCGGGGCCGCCCAGGGTGATCCGGTCCGGGGTGATCTCCCAGGTGTCCCGCACATTGGTGTCGGACAGGGTCTGCTCGCCCCGGCCGAAGCATGCCTCCCGGGCCTGCGCGATCAGCTTCCTGGTGACCGGGGCGCGCAGCGGCAGGGGCAGCACCCCGACGCCGTCGACCTCGACGCACAGCGCGCGGGCGGACATCTCGACCCGGGTACTGAAGTCCCCGCATCGCTCCGAGGCGTCGAGCAGCTTCGCCAGTTGCTTTCGTGCTCCGTGTCCCATGATGTTTCGTTCCCCTGGTCGGCAGCGTGCCATTCCCTCTGTCCCGGAAACCCTAGCGCTGCTGGAAGTCCCTGTTCCCAGATGACAGAACGGCCTTGACATCCGGGGCACCCGCGCAGGTTCAGGGAAGGCCCGGGACGGTGGGGCGTTCAGCGGGGTGATCAAGGGGGCGGTTCTGTTCCCTGTGGAGATCGACCTCAGCCGGATCTTAGGCGATACCCCATCCCGGTGCCTACGCGCGGGGATGTCGTGCGGCGAGCTCTCTGAACGGCTGCGCCGACGAACAGCCCGGCTTGCGGCGGCGGGAATCACGGATCGCCAAGGACGACTGACGGGCGCCGCCCGCCACCAGTCGTGCGAGCCGCGCCTCTGGCCGGCTGCTCACGTCATCGTCCGTCGCGCCGTTCCGGTCCGTAGGGGCTCCATCCCTTGAGGTATGGCCAGACCGGCCCCGGCTGCATGGCCTTCTGGGCCCCGGAGGCGAGACTACCTGGGGCGCTGATGCGGCCCAGGGCGTCCCACTGCCCGGGGGTGACCAGAACATCGATCTTGATCTCCTCCACGGGACCGAAGGTGCCGTCGGCGCGCTTGTCGAAGAACGTGCCGCGGCCCGCCCCCAGGGTTTCATGTGCTGGCACGGTGCTGACGTGTCAGCACCGATCTGCCGCGATTCCTGGCTGTCGAGCCCCTCCAGCTCCCGCACCGAACCCGTGCTGCTCCGGGAACACGGCCACGGGAGGGAAGATCCGGGGGCGCTCCTGGCTGAGGTCTCCCGGCCGTCAGGCGCGCAGCAGGGTGACGGTGCGCCCGGAGGGCGTGGTCTGCTGCGAGAAGGCGGTGCGCTCGTGGACCGGGGCTGCCTGCGGGCGGGTGTCGAAGACGACGAGGGTGCCCGTGGACAGCTCCATGCGGTCCAGGTAGTCGTCCAACTGCGCCAGCCCCTCGGCGAGGGGGTCGGTGCGGCCCTGGCGCCACACCTTCAGCTCCAGCGCCTCGCGCTGCACCGCCCGCGAACCGTCGACAGCGGTGTACGGCTGGCGAATCAGCAGGTCCACGCGCCGCCGGCCGACCCCGTACTCCCGGTCGATGAAACCCGCCCCGTTCACGATCCGGTGCAGGTAGGCCATCATCACCAGCTGTGCTGCGGCCTCCGGGTAGGTCGAGGCGGTGGCCAGGATCTCGCCGTTCTCCCGCCAGAACTCGGCGAAGGAGCACAGCAGTTTGTCCATGTCGATCCGGCCGTCCGGCAGCCTGAAGCTGCTCGGGGCGGCGACGACCTGGCCCTCCGTGTTGTTTCCCAGGACCCGGACAATGACCTCCTGGTAGATCGGATTGGCCACCCGCACCGGCGCGTCCGGAGCGACCAGCCCCAGGTCGCGCACGTACGCCAGATCGTCGTCGTACGTGTCCGTCGGCAGGAGCAGCTCGCCCGCGATCAGCGGCTGGATCACCCGCCGCACCCGGTCCTCGCCCAACCTGGCGGCCAGCGAGTCCAGATGCGTCGCACGCGCCAGGATCAGCCGCTCCTTCGCCTCCTCCATGTGCTCGGCCGTGATCGGCTTGTCCGACGGCACCCCCATCTCCTCGACGACCTCCCGGGCCAGCGCGTTGACCAGCCACGGCTGTCCCTGGGTAAAGCTGAAGGCACGCTCCAGCGCATCCACCGTGAAATCCTGGCCCGTCTCCGTGGTGTGCTGCCCGTACAGCTCGGCGACCTCGGCCTCGGTGAAGTCGCCCAACCGCAGCGACGCCACCTTGATGTTGAACGGACTCGACGTACCAAGGCGCCCCGGATCCCCGCCCGAGGCCGCCTTGTAGTCACGCACATCCCGCAGCCCGCACAGCACCACCGCATGCGGGAAGCCGCCACGGCTGACAGTGAAGCCATCGCGCAACTGGCGCAGCACACTGCGCAGGCTCTCCCCCCGCAGCGCGTCGATCTCGTCGAAGAACAGCACCAGCGGACGCGGACAGTTCCGCACCCACTCAGTCAGCCCCCGCGTGAGCCGGGACCCCGGCACCGCGTCGGGCCAGGAGGCGGGGGGCACGAGCTCATCAGGAAGCCCAGCGGACTCCGCGGACCGCCGAATCGCCTCCATCACCAGCAGCTCGGCCTGGCCGTAGTCCTCCCCGGCCACCTCCGCGCTCTCGCACGAGAAGTGCAGCGCCGCGTACCGGCCCGAGGCCGTCAGTTCCCGGGCCATCGCCGCCAGCACCGTCGTCTTCCCGGTCTGCCGTGGCGCGTGCACCACGAAGTACTGGCCCTGCTCGATGTACCCGCGGGCCCTGGGCAGCCGCTCCTGGGCCGGCACCATGTAGTGACGCGTGGGGACGCACGGCCCGGCCGTATTGAAGTAGCGCATACCTCGCACGCTAGCCGACGGCACCGACAACCTGAGGCGACCGTGCATCCGACCACCGGCTACACCGCCCCGTACGGGCACAAGCGCCAGAGCAGCGATGCCCCGGCGCGGAGATCACCCGGCGGGCAGACGCAGAAACGCGGCCAGCGCCCGCTGGGGTGCAGTGACCGCTGGAGGGGACCTGTCCCCGAGTGGTGGACACCTCTGATCCCGGCCCCGCCAGGGGTCGGGTAGGAGGCATCTTTTATGGTGATGAAGGTCTACTCGCCC
>NZ_JBHYMF010000208.1:0-11349 GCF_042742855.1 Streptomyces sp. NPDC058877
CAGGAAGCCGGCCCGCCGTTCTTCTCCTACAACGGCGCCTACGTGGTCAACACGGTGACACCGACCCTGCGTGACACCTTCGTCGACCCCAACGGCGACAAGGTCAACGGCACCTTCCAGATCTTCGACTCCGTCACCAACACCCAGGTCGGCAACGTCATCGTCTCGCCGTGGGTGAACTCCGGTCAGGTCGCCTCCGTCACCGTCTCGGCGGGCGTGCTGACGAACGGCAAGACGTACAAGTTCCGCACGTCGCCCTACGACGGCACGCACTACAACACCGGCTGGTCGGAGTGGAAGACCTTCACGGTCGATACCACCGCGCCCGTCGCGCCGACCGGCATCGCCTCGACCGACTACCCGGCGAGCGCGTGGGTCAAGGGCGCGGGCCAGGCCGGCACCTTCACCGTCACTCCGAACGGCACCGACCACAACTGGCTGGAGTGGTCGCTGGACGGTGTGACCTGGACCAAGGTCGCCACCGGTGGCTCCACCGCCGCCAAGGCCGTCTCGATCACCCCGCCGAAGGACGGCACCCACACCCTCCAGGTCCGGCAGGTCGACAAGGCCGACAACAAGTCCGAGGCCGTCACCTACACCTTCCACGCGGGCCCCGGCGGCTTCGTCCAGCCCAGTGAGGGTGAGCGCACCGCCCGCCGGCTGCCGCTGGTCGCCGAGGCCGACGGCGCCAAGTACGACGCGGTGTCCTTCTCCTGGCGCCGCTCCGAGGCCGACCCGTGGCAGCAGATCCCGGCCGGTCAGGTCACCTCGGGCGGCACCGCGCTGACCGCGTGGCCCGTCCCGCTGACCGGCGGCAAGAACAACCCGCTGGTGTGGAACGCCACCGACACCGTCGACCCCGACGGCACCGTCCAGGTCAAGGCCGACTTCACCGGTCCGAACTCCGCGACAGGCAGCACGCTGCCCCTGTCGGTGGTCGTGGACCGCAACGCTTCTGGCGCGGCCGCCGAGGAGGTCGGACCCGGTTCGGTCAACCTGCTCACGGGTGACTACACCCTCTCCGATACCGACGCTTCCGCGTTCGGCCTGTCAGTCTCTCGCACCGCCTCCTCCCGTACGCCAGACAAGGGTACGAAGCAGGAGGGCCAGGCGCCGATCTTCGGCAACGAGTGGGTCTCGGGTACCGCGGCCGAGCTGACGGAGTCGGACTACTCCCACATTCGCAAGATCTCCGACACTGCCGTTGCTGTCGTCGACAACGAGGGTGAGGAGACCCACTTCACCGCCAACACGGCGAAGACCGCCTGGATCCCGGAGCCTGGCGCGGAGAGCCTGACCCTCACCGGCAGCGTCACCGGATCCTTCACACTGACGGACACCGAGGGCACGGTCACCCAGTTCACCAAGCCCGACCCGACCGCCACCACCTGGCAGGTATCCAGCACCCTGCTCGACGGGCTCACCAACTCCACCACCACGGTCGTCTCCGAGACCGTGACCGTGGATGGCAAGAAGCTCGCCCGCCCGAAGCGCGTGATCGCGCCGACGTCGGCCACGTCCGCCGCCACGTGCACGGCCACACCGTCCACCAAGGGCTGCCGTGCGCTCGAGTTCGTCTACGCCACCGCCACCACCGCCACCTCCACCGCCTTCGGCGACATCACCGGCCAGGTGAAGGAGGTCCACCTGTGGTCCACCGACCCGGGGGCCGCAGCGGCTACTGCCAAGACGGTGCAGACGTACCTCTACGACGAGGCGGGCCGGCTGCGCCAGACCTGGAACCCGCTGATCAGCCCCGCGCTGAAGACGGAGTACACCTACGACAACGCGGGCCGCGTCACGGAGCTGACCACACCCGGCCATCTCCCGTGGACGTTCACCTACGGCAGGGCCGGCAACGCCGCCACCGCCGGTGACGGCATGCTACTCAAGGCGTCCCGCTCGGGCCTGAAGCAGGGCACCGCCGACGTCGAGGAAGGCACCGCGACGACCTCGGTCGTCTACGACGTGCCGCTGACCGGCGCCACCGCCCTGTACCAGCTGGGCGTTGCCGATGTGAAGACATGGGGCCAGCTCGACGCTCCGACGGACGCGACGGCTGTCTTCCCGGCCGATGCCGTTCCCGCGTCGAACTCCGGCAGTGCACTGACGGCGACCGACTACAAGCGGGCGACCATCAGCTATCTCGGTGTGTCGGGCCGCCAGGTCAACACGGCCACCCCCGGCGGGCACATCACCACCACCGAGTACGACCGCTTCGGCAACACCGTCCGTGAGCTGTCGGCCGCCAACCGGGCTGTCGCCCTCGGCGTCACCGCCGACGACCGAGCCGTCCAGGCCGACCTCGGCATCGCCCAGAACGCCAGTGCCGAGCGCGCCGACCTACTCACCACCAAGTCCGTCTACGACGGCACCGGCGCCCGCGAGCTGGAGAAGTTCGGCCCGCTGCGCAGGATCGACCTCACCGCCGACCTGATCTCCGGTACCACCACCCTGGTCCAGGCGGGCACTTCGGTCACGGCTCGGGAATGGCGAGTCAACGAGTACGACGACGGCCGGCCCACCGACGGTACCGCCAAGGTCAAGAACCAGGTCACCAGGACCACGCTTGGCGCACAGGTGCGTGAGCACCCCACCGTCCTCGGTGACGCGCGAGCCACCCAGACAATCTACGACTGGGTCAAGGGCCTGCCTACCCGGACCGTCAAGGACCCGGATGGTCTCGCGATCACGAAGACCACGGAATACGACGACCAAGGCCGCACCGTCAAGGAGCTCCTGCCCGGCGCCACCGGCACCGACGCCGCCACGCGGCTGACCACCTACTGGTCCGCTACCGGCACGGGAACCTGCCAGGGCCGCCCCGAATGGGCCGACCAGGTTTGCTCGACTTCTCCCGGCGGTGCCATCACCGGCGGCGGTGCGAACCCGACCGGCCTGCCGACCACCGCCACCGAGTACGACGGGTGGGGTAACACCGCCAAGCTGATCGAGACCGCCAACGGCGTCACCCGCACCACCACGACGACGCATGACGCGGCGGGCCGACCCACGAAGGTCGCTGTTACAGGCGGTGTCGGTCAGGCGGTACCGGAGTCGACCACCGAGTACGACGCAGCCACGGGCCGGGCCGTGAAGACCGCCTCGCCGACCGGTGGCACGATCACCAAGCGGTTCGACCGGCTCGGCCGCCTGATCTCCTACTCCGACGCCGACGCAGGTGTGACCACAACCGAGTACGACCTGCTCGACCGTCCGGTCAAGGTCACCGACAACGCTCCTTCGACCTCCACGTACACCTACGACTCCACCGTCGAGCCGCGTGGCCTCGTCACGAAGACCACCGACTCCATCGCCGGTGTCTTCCAGACGACTTACGACGCCGACGGCTCCGTCAGCAGCGAAAGGCTGCCCGGCGGATATACGCTTCGCGAGTCCCGGGACACCACTGGTGCCCCGGTGCACCGGACGTACACGCGGGACAGCGACGGCGTCACCCTCGCCTCCGACACGGTCACGCGGTCCGTACACCGCCAGGTGAGCACTCATGCCGGCTGGTCCGACCAGACGTACCGTTACGACGCGGTCGGCCGCCTGACCGTCGTCGAGGACACCGCAGACACCGTCTGCACGCGCCGCGCTTACACCTTCGACGCACGCAGTAACCGCAAGTCCCGCACCGCCGCCGCTGCGGCTCCGGGCCTGGACTGCACCACCACGGGAGGCACGACCACCGGCCACGCCTACGACAGCGCCGACCGCCTCGTCGATAGCGGATACGTCTACGACGTCTTCGGCCGCACCACCTCCCTGCCGGGCAGCACCCTCGGCTACTACGCCAATGACCTCGCCTACCAGCAGACCTCCGGTGGCAAGCGCCAGACCTGGCAGCTCGATGCCGCCCAGCGCTTCCGCTCCTGGAAGGTCGAGACTGGCAGTGGCAGCACCTGGACCCAGACGGAATCCAAGCTCAACCACTACTCCAGCGACGGCGACACCCCCCGCTGGATCGTCGAGGACACCGCTACCGGTGCCCTGACCCGCAACGTCACCTCCGCGTCCGGAAACCTGGCGGCGACCACCGGGAAGACTGGCGACACCGTCCTCCAGCTCACCACCATCCACGGCGACGTCGCCCTTCAGCTCCCGCTGGACACCAGCAAGGCACCCATCGCCCTCGACTCCGACGAGTACGGCAGCCCTCGCAGCGGTCAGGCAGTCACGCGTTACGACTGGCTGGGCGCCAAGCAGCGCTCCAGCGACACGCTCAGCGGTCTCACCCTCATGGGGGCCCGACTGTACGACCCGACCATCGGCCGCTTCCACTCGATCGACCCCGTCTACGGAGGCAACTCCAACGCGTACGAGTACTGCGACGCGGACCCGATCAACTGCTTCGATCTGGACGGTCGCGATGGCGGCCTCCAGGAGGACGCTGGCCTGGAAGGGCCGGAGACCCTCAGTAAGAAGGAGAAGGACGCCTACTTTAAGAAGAACTCCGGCAAGCCGTACAGCGAGAAGGACTTCAAGAGCGCGATGCAGAAGATCAAGAAGAACCAGAAGTTCAACGGCTCGCGGAACAGGCAGAAGCGGCAAAGTCATTACAAGGCCAACCGTGTGGTCGGCTTGGCCTTCCTCGCGTCCCTGGGGTGGTTCAAGCGCTTCAGCTTCCGCTGGAGCTGGCGCTTCGCCCTCGTCGCCAACCCGTTCTAGTCACCCCTTGGAGGACCGATGGCTCGTAGGAGCCGTAATCACAAGCTGAGCATCAGAGCCACGAAGAAAGAGATGTGGACCACCCATCACTTCAGTCTTGGCATTCCGGCCGACAGCGGCCAGGAGGTAGCGGACCTGCTGCGAACAGCGGCGGACCGGCTCGAGGAATTGGGCAACAGGTGGGACGTGTGGGCGATCAACGTGGGCCGGTTGGACTCCGAGAACCCGAGTTCGAGCTGTCACATCACCGTGTTCGCAGACCCGGTCAAGGGGAGCGGCGCATGAGCACCGACGAGATGAAACTGGTCCGCGTCGTGGTTCAGGGCGACGAAGACACGGACAGCCCCGTCTCCGTTCTACGCAGGGCCGCCGATGTACTCTCCGGACGGCCGGATCGGCGCGTGATCGATATGACGTTCGAGTACGACATCGCGAACCTTCGGTGGAAGGGGTTCCTGTACTTCACCCAGCAGTGATGTACGGGGAGGGCCGGGCGGCCAACTGCTGCCCGGCCCTCCCGGCGGTATAGGCCCGACAGGGCCGCCGCCTGGGACGGAACCCCGCGGCGCACCAGGTCACCGACCAGTTCGCGTGGCATCGGGTGCGCGTGCACGTAGTGCGGCGCCCGCTGCGCCGCCTGCCGCAGCGTCACCACCGCCTCGCCCGACCGGCCCATCCGGTGCATCGCCCGCGCCTCGTCGATCCGGTAGTGGGTGATCCGCTCCCGGCTCGGCATCGCAGGCACAATCAGGTGCACGGAAATGCTAGATCGCGACCCCGTGCGACGGCCCGGTCAGCCGCCGGATTCACCTGCGTGCGGGCTCAGCACACCGGCTCCCACCAGCGCAAACAGCACAATGCCCAGTACAACCCGGTACCACACGAACGGCATGAAGCTCCGGGTGGTGATGAACTTCATGAACCAGGCGATCACCGCGTAGCCGACGACGAACGCGATGATCGTCGCGAAGATCGTCGGGCCCCAGGAGACGTGTCCCTCGCCGGCGTCCTTCAGTTCGTAGACGCCCGAGGCCAGCACCGCGGGGATCGCGAGCAGGAAGGAGTAACGGGCCGCCGCCTCGCGGGTGTAGCCCATGAGCAGACCACCGGAGATCGTCGCCCCGGACCGGGAGACGCCCGGGACCAGGGCCATCGCCTGGCAGAAGCCGTAGATCAGGCCGTCCTTCACGCTCAGGTCCCGGAGCGTCTTGCGCTCGCGGATGGCGCGGTGACGGCCGCCGATCTCGTCCCGCGCGGCCAGTCGGTCCGCGACGCCGAGGACGATGCCCATGACGATCAAGGTGGTGGCGGTGAGCCGCAGGTCGCGGAACGGGCCTTCGATCTGGTCCTTGAGCGTGATGCCGAGGACGCCGATCGGGATCGACCCGACGATGACCAGCCAGCCCATCTGGGCGTCGTGGTCGGAACGCATCGCCTTGTCGGTGAGGGAGCGGAACCAGGCGGTGACGATCCGGGCGATGTCCTTGCGGAAGTAGATCAGGACCGCGGCCTCCGTGCCGATCTGGGTGATCGCGGTGAAGGCGGCCCCCGGGTCCTGCCAGCCGGCGAAGGCCGCGGTGAGCCGGAGGTGTGCGCTGGAGGAGATGGGAAGGAACTCCGTCAGCCCCTGGACGAGTCCGAGGATGAACGATTCGAACCAACTCATGGGGCTAGGGCCGTCCCGTTATGTACGTGTGCGGTCAGAAGGTCGTGCGCAGCGTACCGTCCCAAGATGACGGGCCCGCCGCGAGGTCGGGTGCGCGACGACCGGGCCGCGGACCGCCCCGTCCCGCCGGGCCGCCCGCTTCGGGCACTACCGGGCGCTACCCACCGGTTCCCGCACCGGTTGCGGAACGGAAGCGGGCGCGGCGGCCCGCAGCCCGTGCCGCTTGCGCCAGGCCACCACGGCCGCACCGAGGCCCGACAGGACGATGAAGCCGGCCGAGAAGAGGAAGGCCGGCGAGCCCGGCGAGCCGGCCCGGGCACCCGCCACCACGTACGCCGCCGTGTTCGGCAGCGAGCCCAGCGCCGTCGCGAGGAGGAAGGGCACGTACCCCATCCGGGAAACGGCCGCACAGTAGTTGGCCGCCGCGAACGGCACCCCCGGGAACAGTCGGATCGCCAGCATCGAGCGGAAGCCGTGCCGGCTCAGCTGACCGTCCGCCGCCGTCAGCCAGCGCCCCCGCACCAACGGGCGCAGCGCGTCCTGGCCCAGGAACCGGCCCAGGGTGAACGCGATCCCGGCGCCGAGCACCGTTCCCGCCAGTGCCCCCGTCAGACCGGCCGCCGTGCCGAACAGCGCCCCCGCGGCCAGGTTGAGCACCGGACGCGGTACGAACGCCGCCGCGCACACCCCGTACGCGAGGCCGAAGAGCAACACCGCCCCGGCGCCGCCGGCGTGGAACGGCCAGCCCGAGGAGAGCAGTCGCTGCGGCTCGTACAGCACGACGAGCGTGGCGGCCGTGAGCAGCACCAGGGCGAGCAGGGAGAGCCGCGCACGGGGGGAGAGCAGGGCCCGGGAGCAGCGGACGGCGAAGGAGCCCGGCGGCCGGGGCACGGGAGCGAGCATTCCGGGAGGGTAACGGACGCGTCCGTATGATCGCCGTAATGCGCGTCATGTCCGTCGGGCCCGGTTCCACGCTCCGGTGGGGGAGGGGGCCGGTCGGCCGCGGGGGCTCCGGCGGCACAATGAGGGGGTGAACGAGCACATCCCCGTCATCCGCGAGGTCGACCAGGGCACCGCGCGCCTCATGCCCGACGTCGACCGGGCGCGGGCCTGGCTGCTGACGGTCGACGGCGCACCGCAGTCGTACGTCGACCTGGACGAACCGGCGCACCTGGAGTTCGAGTACGCACGGCGTCTCGCCCACGTCGTCGACGGCGCCGCCCGGCCCGGTGCTCCGCTCGACCTGCTGCACCTGGGGGGCGGAGCCCTTTCGCTGCCCCGGTACGTCGCCGTCACCCGGCCCGGCTCGCGCCAGGACGTCGTCGAGGCCGACGGGGGACTGATCGCCCTGGTCGAGGAGCACCTGCCGCTGCCCGAAGGGGCCGGGACCACCGTGCACCGTGCCGATGCCCGGGCCTGGTTGGAGGGGGCGGCGGACGCCTCCGCGGATCTGGTCGTGGGTGACGTCTTCGGCGGTTCGCGGGTGCCCGCGCACCTCACCTCCGTCGAGTACGCGCGCGAGGTCCGGCGCGTGCTGCGGCCGGACGGGCTCTACGCCGCCAACCTGGCCGACGGAGCCCCCTTCCCCTTCCTCCGCTCGCAACTCGCCACCTTCGCCGCCGTCTTCCCCGAGCTGGCGCTCGTCGCCGAGCCCGCCGTGCTGCGTGGCCGCCGCTTCGGGAACGCGGTCCTGGTCGCTTCGGGCCGGGAGATCGACGTCGCCCACCTCGCCCGACGGGCAGCGGGCGACGCCTTTCCTGCAAGGGTGGAACACGGGCGGGGCCTGGACCGGTTCACGGCCGGCGCCGAGCCGGTCTCGGACGCCGGGGCCGTTCCTTCACCCGTCCCGCCGGACGGTGCCTTCGGCATCGGCTGAGGGGGACTGGCGGGGGAGGGGGACGTCCGGGGGCGGTGCGCCCGGCGAGCCGGCCGAGACCTCCTCGGTGTGCGGGCGGCGGGTCATGTTCCGCACGTCCGGTACGAAGAGGACGAGTGCGGTGACGAACACCATGAGCGCCGCCGCACCCCACAGGGCCTCGCTCCGGCCCACCGCCTCCTCCACGGGGCCGGCGAGCGCCGTGGACAGCGGCAGCAGGGCCGTCGAGCCGAACCAGTCGTACGCGGAGACCCGGGACAGCTTCTCCTCCGGGATCTCCTGGTGCATGGTCGTCATCCAGGAGACGCCGAAGACCTCGATCGCCACCCCGCTGACGAACATGGCAGCGGTCAGCCCCGCGGGAGCGAGCGGCACGGCCAGCGCGGCCGAGGGGAGCGCGATCGGAAAGACGCACAGGGTGCCGACGAACAGCATCCGGCGGGGCTTCCACCGGGTCATCAGGACGGCTCCCGCGACCGTTCCCGCCCCGTACGCGGCGAGCGCGATGCCCCAGGGGCGCGCGCCGCCCAACTCGTCCCGCGCGACCAGCGGTCCGTACACGGACTCGACCGCGCCGATCAGACCGACCACCACCGAGAACTGGGCGACGATCGACCAGAGCCAGGGTCGGCCGACGAACTCCTGCCAGCCCTCCCGCAGGTCGGCGAAGAGCCCGCCGCCGGGCTTCCGCTCAGGGACGTTCCGCACGTCGAGGAAGGCGCGCAAGCCGCCTGCGACGGCGAAGGCCACGGCGTCGATCGCGAGGACCCAGCCCGGTCCGACGAAGGCGACGAGCGCGCCGCCGAGCGCAGCGCCGCCGATGGCGGCTCCGTGCATCGCCAGACGGAAGACGGCGAAGGCGCGGCTCGCCTGCTCCCCGCTGACGCTGGCCATGAGCATGCCCTCGGCGGCCGGGTTGAAGAAGGCCTGGCCGGTGCCGCAGAGCGCGGTGAGCACCATCATCTGCCAGATGCGGGCCTCGCCGGAGAGGACGAGGGCGGCGAAGACGGCCTGGGAGACGCAGTTGAGGGCGTTGGCCGAGACCATCACCCGGTGTCGGGGCAGCCGGTCGGCCACTGCGCCGCCGACGAGCAGGAAGAGGACCAGCGGCAGGAACCGTGCCATGGCGACCAGGCCCACGTCACCGGCGTCGCCCTGGGATTCGAAGACCGCCCAGGTCGTGGCGATCAGCGCGCCGTGCGTGCCGAGGTTCGTCACGACCGTGGCGGCGGTCAGCAGGAGGAAGTTCCGGTCGGCCCACTCGGGGCGGCGGGAGCGGAGTGGGGCGGGTCGGGGGGCGGCGGGTGTCGTCACCCCCGGACTATCCCCGGCCCCCGCCCGCGCCGCCAAACCGATGTCCCGTCCGACCGCCGGTCCGCGGGGCGATTGGTCGGACCGGACCCGCCCGATGACCGAAGCGGTGGCCGAAGGGGTGGCCGGGCCCGGTGGCCGGACGGCGTCGTCCGAGGTCAGGAACCGGAGGGTGCGAGCCGGACCGTGGAGAGGATCTGTCGGATCTTGTCGTCGGGAAGCTCGCCCTCGACGCCGGCGGCTCCGAAGAGCACCCAGGTCGAGAAGTCACCGGCGGTGTTCTTGAAGCTGAAGGCGAACGACTTGCCGTCCGATTCGCATGTGTTGCGCTTCTTGACGCCCGGGGCCGTGGCGGTCACCAGGCTGCCCTTCAGGCCGGACTCCGTCGTGTACGGCACGGCCTTGGCGATCTTGATCGTGCTCTTCGGCATGTGCTGTGCATAGCCGCCCCACACCCAGGTGCCGGCCTCGCCGCGCGCGGCGGAATCGGTGTCCTTGGCGCCCTGGCCGCCCTTGGTGCCGGCGCTGGCGAGGCTCCAGGTCTCCTTGGAGCCGTCCTTGTCGACGTCGTAGCTGCACCACTCCTTCTTGAGGTGGGTAGGGCTGGACATCGTCACGAGCGGAGTGCCGTCGTTCTTCTCTTCGTCCTCGACGTAGGTGATCGACCCCGTCTTCATCACTTCCCACTCGGGCGGCACGTCGAAGAGGGTCCCGTACTTGGGGTTGTAGACGACCTTCCAGCCGGGGATCGTCGGCTGCTGTTCCGCGCCGCCGCGGGGGTTGTCGACGTCGGACGACCCGCTCGGGTCGGGCGAGGGGTCGGACGACGGGTCGGCGGAAGCGGTGGCCGTGGCGGTCGGCTTGGCGTCCCCGGCGGTGTTCTTCCCGTCGCCCTTGCCCAGCACCAGGTATCCGGTGACCCCGGCCGCGACGACCACGGCGGTCGCGGCGACGATCGCCACGATCGTGGTCTGCTTCTTCTTCCCGTCTCCGGGTCCGCCGGGCTGGCCGGGGGGCGGCACCTGGTACTGCTGCGGCACCGTCGGCTGCTGGTACGGGTTCGGCTGCTGGTACCCCGGCTGCTGGGCGTACCCCTGCTGCGGGTAGCCGGGCTGGGCGGGCGGTTGCTGCGGGTAGCCGGGTTGAGCCGGCGGCTGCTGGTAGGGGTTCGGCTGCTGGTACCCCGGCTGCTGGTAGGGGTTCTGACTCTGGTCCTGCGGGTTCTGCTCGCCCCCGGGCGGCTGCTGTCCTGGCCACATGGCCAGTAACCATAGAGGTGTGGTGATCGTCCGGCCACGTCCGCCCCCGAGCCCGTCCGGGGACCGGCGGAGGTGCCGGCGCCCCGGAGGGATGGCCAAGTCTGCTACCGGTGGGTAACATCACGGTTCATGAGCGCAGACCAGATGTCCGTCGGCGAGATGCTCGCCGCCACGGTGCCCATGGCCGGAACCCTCAACCTGGAGTTCCTGGAGACCACCGCCGAGCGCGCCGTCGTGCGCCTTCCGGATCAGCCCGCCTATCACAACCACGTCGGCGGCCCGCACGCGGGAGCCATGTTCACCCTGGCCGAGTCCGCCAGCGGCGCCATCGTGCTCGCGGCCTTCGGCGATCAGCTGGGCCGTGCGGTCCCGCTCGCGGTCAAGGCCGAGATCGGTTACAAGAAGCTGGCGATGGGCGTCGTCACGGCCACCGCCACGCTCGGCCGCCCCGTCGCCGAGGTCGTCGCCGAGCTCGACGCCGGACAGCGTCCCGAGTTCCCGGTCAAGATCGACATCACCCGCGAGGACGGTGCCGTGACCGGTGAGATGACCGTCGTCTGGAC
>NZ_JBHYMF010000209.1:0-11330 GCF_042742855.1 Streptomyces sp. NPDC058877
ACGGCACAACAACTTGCCGCAATCGCCGGGCACGATCTCGCGAGCTCATGACCCGCACCAAGATCAAGGAGTTATTTATCGACAGCTCCCTGGCCCGTACCCCTCGTCGACCCAGCACGGGGTGCCTGTCTCGGCGAGGGCGTCGACGACCGTGTCCGCGGGCCGTGCGGATGCCGTGGACGGCGCCGGGCAGGGCCTGTGATGTCCACAGCAGTCGGCCGAAGAGCGCGGCGATGAACTGCACGTTCATCGCGTGCTTCTTGTGTTTGCCGGAGTGGAACGGCCGGTCAGCGGCCATGCGGTCGATCGGCAGCAGCGTGCCGTCCAGGAAGAGGCACTTCGCCGACGCGGTCCGCACGGCGTCGGTCGGGCCGGGGCAAGAATGACCAGGAGCTCGACCGCCTCGGTGACATGGCGGTAGGTCATCGTGGTGCCGGTGCCGGTGCCGGTGCCGGTGCCGGTGCCGACCGCGAGCTGGGCGTGGGTGTCTCCCATCCTCGTACAGAAAGTTTGATCTGGTCGGGCGTACTGCGGGGTGGCTGAATCACCCCGAGGGGTGCCGCACGTTGACGTCCGTTCACATCGGCGCGATCGACTGGGCTCGGAGCGTTCGGCCGGGTGCGGGTTCGCTGTCAGGTGCCCGGAAGGGACTGGAACCGCGTCAGTCCCCCTGCCGGCTGTCGGAGTTCACCCCTCGAAGTCCGGGGAGCCGGGTTTGACCGCCCGCGCAACCAAAACCCCTCACCGGAGCGGAAACCCGTCTCCCGGGGGGCGTACACCACGACTGCGCCCGATCGGATCCGGCCCGCAGCGGTACGCGGCGCCGGTGGGCCCGGCTCAGCCGAGGGGGCATCAGGCCGGCGGCCCGATCTCGCCCGAGCCGCGGGCGAGGAGCGTCGTGCCGAGCACCAGTCGTTCCGGTGGGCCGTCGGCGCCGTCGAGACGCCTGAAGAGGCATTCCGCTGCCGCCCGGCCGAGGGCGGCGGCGTCCTGGGCGACGACCGTGACGCCGAGGAGGTCGGCCAGTTCGATGTCGTCGAAGCCGACCAGGGCCACCGGATCCGGATGTGCGGCGAGGATCCGGACCGCGGTCACCGTGACCCGGTTGTTCCCCGAGAACACGGCCGTCACCGGCTCGGGCGCCGTCAACATCTCCCGCACCGCCGTGCCCACCCGCTCCGGAGCCGTCGACCCGAGGGACACCCACGCGTCCCGGACCGGCAGCCCGGCCTCCTCCATCGCCGCGCGGTAGCCGCGCAGACGTTCGGCGGCGGTGTGGATGCGGGGGTGGTCCCCGATGAAGCCGATCCGGCGGTGGCCGTGCGCGATCAGATGGCTCACGCCGTCGTGCGCCCCGCCGAAGCTGTCCGACAGGACGGCGTCCGCATCGATCCGGCCGGCGGGCCGGTCGACGAAGACCGTTGCCACCCCTGCCTTGATCTCCGGCTCCAAGTAACGGTGGTCCTCACCGGCGGGAATGACGACGAGGCCGTCGACCCGGCGTGCGCACAGTGCGAGCGCCAACTCCTGCTCCCGCTCGGGGTCTTCGGCGCTGGACCCGTTGAACAACAGGGCCCCGTGCGCCCGCGCGACCTCCTCGACCGCTCGGCTCAGCGGCCCGTAGAAGGGGTCGGCGAGATCCTCCAGGACCAGTCCGACGGTCGCGGTCCTGCCCTTGCGGAGGACGCGCGCGCTGTCGTTCCGCCGGAAACCCAGGGACTCGATGGCTTCCCGCACCCTGCGTTCGGTGTCCGCGGTGACGCCGGGCTCGCCGTTGACGACCCGGGAGACCGTCTTGAGTCCGACGCCCGCGCGGGCGGCGACGTCCTTCATCGTGGGCCGATTGCCGTAGCGGGATCCGGGGCTGCTGGCGATGTCGGCCACGGTGTGCGTTTCCTCCGGAGGGTGTCGAGTCGATCTCGGTTCGAGCATAGGCCCTGGGCAACGTTGTCATGCCGGGAGAGACTATGGAGGAAGGCCTTCTTCCCCCTGCCGACTGGAGTTTGCGTGCCCAGCCACACCGACCGCGCCACGGGTCCCGTCATTGCCCTCGACATCGGAGGAACGAAGATCGCGGGCGCCCTGGTCGACGGTGAGGGCCGCATTCGCGCCCGTGCTCTGCGGGCCACGCCCGCGCAGGAGGGCGGCGAGACCGTGATGGAGGCCGTCGAAGGGGTGCTCACCGCGCTCGCCGACTCCCCGCTGTGGAAGTCCGCGAGAGCCGTCGGCATCGGTAGCGCCGGGCCGGTCGACGCCTCCCGCGGCACTGCGAGTCCGGTCAACGTGCCGGGCTGGCGCGACTATCCGCTCGTCGAGCGGGTTTCCCGGGTCACGAAAGGCCGGCCGGTCACCCTCGTCGGCGACGGCGTCGCGATGACGGCCGCCGAACACTGGCTCGGAGCCGCTCGCGGCCATGCCAACGCCCTGTGCCTCGTGGTTTCCACGGGGGTTGGCGGCGGCCTCGTCCTCGACGGCCGGATCCGCTCCGGGCCCACCGGCAACGCCGGTCACATCGGCCACCTTTCGGTGGACCTGGACGGTGACCCCTGCGCGTGTGGCGGGAGAGGCTGCGTCGAGAGCATCGCGGCCGGGCCGCACCTGGCCCGTCGTGCCCTGGCGAACGGCTGGCGGCCCGGGCCCGATGGTGATGCGTCCGCAGTGGCGGTGGCCGCCTCGGCAGGCGCCGGGGATCCGATCGCCATCGCTTCGTTCGAGCGCGCGGCCCAGGCACTCGCGGCCGGCATTGCCGCCACCGCCGCACTCGTCGAGGTCGACGTCGCCGTCGTCGGCGGTGGGGTGGCGGGTGCCGGTGAGCTCCTTTTCGCCCCACTCCGACGCAGCCTCCGCACCTACGCGGCGCTCTCCTTCACCCGTGACCTGCCGGTCGTGCCCGCCGCCACGGGGACGGACGCGGGCCTGCTCGGTGCCGCTGCCGCGGCCCTCCGGACAGATGTCGCGGTGGTGCGGTCGGAGGCCGTCCACGCTCCTTGAGCCCGGGGGAAAGCCACCAGGGCGGTTCGGCGTCGCTCGACCCACCGGGTCCGCGGCGCGTCCCGCCGGGTGCCGTCCACCCGCCTCGGCGCCGGCGCTGCCGCGGCGGCGAACCCGGCCCGGTGGCCTCCTGGCGGAGGTCGGGACTCCGCGTCGACGACGAGCCGGCGCCCGTTCACTCCCGCAACCGCTCCGGTGTCCGCTGCTCGACGATCACCAGGAACGCGTCCGACTCCAGGTCCATCACGACCCGGGCCGGAACCCCTTCCTCCCTGCGCGCGCCGGCGAATTCCTCCGCCGGCCAGCTGCCCCGTGGGCCTCCGGCCGGAAAACGTTCGAGGACCTTCCGCCCCATCTCCCCATCCCCCTCCTGCTCGCCGTCTCCAACGACCGACGCCCGGAAATGTCACGCACATGCCGAGACATGCACGGATGGTTTCCGTGACGGGGTGCTGCGGCTGCGGTTGAAGGGTGGGGTGACGGGCTACGGGGGCTCCAGACCGAGTCCGGTCTCGGCCATGAAGCCGTCGAGGACTTCGGATCGGCGTTGGGCGCCGCGCAAGCGGTTCTTCACGAGTGGAGTGAGGGCGTCGATCGTCCGGGGCACGAGGTGGGCCAAGCTCGCGGCGCTGGGCGCCAGGCTGGAGGTCTACAGGAAGGGGGTGTTCACGAGTACGTCCGGCCCAAGGCCGATGTCACCGATTGAAGGTCGCTTCCCGCTTGACCATGGATCGTTTCCCGACACCAGACGCCCGTCAGGCTGGCCACCATCCCCATCACCACACGCGGTCTCGCCACTTTCAGCGGGGGATGCGACCGTCGGTGACGTCACAGCAGCACTCGGCCCGGGTGGAGGCACCGTCGGAGGCGCCGACTACGGTGCTGGAATGAGCGATGGACGTGACGGTGCCGACGCTGCGACGGAAGAAGCGGGGGAGGGAGCCCGGTTGGACGATCTCGCCGTACTCATCAGTGGGGATCCGGAGCGGGTGCGGGGGCTGCTGAACAGTGCCGACGGCCCCTGGTCACGCGTGGCGGAGACGGTCTACCGAGCTTCTCGACACGTCCATGAGGGTGCGTCCTCCGCGAATCGACGCCTGCTGCTCGCGCTGGACGCGGCGCGGTACGGGGATCGGGAGCTTTCCGAGCGGATCACCGCGACGCCTGTCGTAGGGGAGCGCGCCTCCCGGTGGAAGGTGGAGTGGGCCACCGGTTCCATGCTCGACATCCGCTCACACCGGACGCTCACCGGCCACGACGACCAGGTGCGCGCGGTCGCGATCCTGGAGATCGACGGCCGACCGCACGCTGTCACCGGCAGCGAAGACAGCACCGTGCTGGTCTGGGACCTGGTCGCCGGGCGCCAGGCTGGTCCGCCTCTCAACGCCCCCGGTCGGCAGTTGAGTTCGTTGGCGGTTCTGGAGATCGACGGCCGACCGCACGCTGTCACCGGTTGCTATGACCACACCGCGTCGATCTGGGACCTCACCACTCGCCGGCAGGCCGGGCCCCCTCTCACCGACCTGTACGGTGGAGTGTGGGTGGTGGCCACAGCGGAGGTCGACGGCCGACCACACGCAGTCACCAGCTCCGGGCACGGCGTGCTACTGGTGAACGACCTTGTCACCCGTCGACCGACCCAGCGGCTCACCGGCTTCAACGGCACCATGTGGGGGGTGGTGACAGTGGAGATCGACGGCCGACCGCACGCGGTCACCAGCGGCGACGAGCGCAAGGTGCGGGTGTGGGATCTGATCGCCGGGCGACAGGTCGGTGCTCCCCTCACCGGCCACAGCTCATGCGTGTGGGCGATGGCCTCAGCGGAGATCGAGGGCCGACCCCATGTCGTAACCGGCAGCGCAAGCGGCACCGTGCGGGTGTGGGATCTGATCGCCGGGCGACAGAACGGTCCGACCCTGACCGGCCATGACGATCGGGTGTGCGCGGTGGCGGTGTCGGAGTTCGACGGGCGACCGCACGCGATCACTGGCAGTGACGACGGCACGGTGCGGGTGTGGGACCTGATCTCCGGACTCCAGGTGGACCAGCTGCTGTTCCCCTCGCCGGTGCAGGCCCTGGCGACGGCTTCGAACGGTCGCCTCTTGGTCGGTTTCGGTTCCGAGGTCGCGGTGTTGAGCCGGATCTGACAGGGTGACCTCGGGGTGTAAAGAAACGGGGCGCACGAGACGAGCGATGGTCGCCCCGATTGCGAGGTCCGGTTCCTGGCACTCCATGGATGCCTGCGGGGGGATGGCAGCGCTCGGAGGGCGAAGAGCGCCGTGTTGCGCTCCACGACGCGGCTTCTGGCCTGGGTCCTGCGGCGTAACCGCACCACCGCGATGACCGCGAGCAGCACCCCCGCGTTGATCGTCGTCATGCGGAATCCGCTCCCGCACGCCCTCGTGGCTGCACGCTCTTCCGGCCTCTGCGCAGTGGCCGGGCATCAGTGCAGCGGACTGCGCATGTGGGCCGCAGCCGGCCGGTGAACGTTGGCGAGACCTTGCCGGGCGGTGTCCGGCTGCCAGTCCGGACACTCGTTCGCGCAAACCCAGAAGGATGACCAGCCGGACGCTTCGCCCCTCTGCCGGGAAGTACCGGCGGCACTGCAACGCCGACCCTGACGGTGCTGTGCCAGGGAGGCGGGCGACAGGAGCTTCAACGACCGTCAGACGGGTCGCCCCGTAGTACGGGGGAACCCAGGTGTCGTTGCTCGTCGGTCCAGGAGAAGGGGTGTGAGAGGGCTTGAGGATTCAATCGAACCGTGGCTGGCGCTGAGGTCGTTCATGGTCGCTGCTCTGCACCACTGCCAGATTCAGCGGCAGCGGAGCCCTGGGCTCGCGGCCTGCAGCGTCGGGCTCAGGCGGGCGCGTTCTGCTCGTACAGGGCAAGGTTCTCACCCGTCGACGGGTGATGGCCCACGCCGTGACCCGTCGGGCAACGATCCTGAACCGTGTGCCGGCGTACGTCCCGGGGCCGCCGAAGTCGTGGTGGATCCGTTCGCCGCATCGATCAGGCGCCGTACCCGATCGGGGTGATACCTGAGTATGAGAGAACGGTTGGCACCCAGGTGTGACGACGGCGAGGTCGTGCGGGCGGGACGGTTCGAGGCGTCACACCAGCGAGGTGGGGAGCCCACGATGTACCCGATCATCCGCACAGTCCGCGCCGACCTCCGGATCGCTGCCCCCGCCTTCCTGGCACTCCCGGCTGGCGTGGCAGCCGCCGCTCTCACTCTGGTCGGCCGCACCGCCTCTTCCGCCCGGTTGCGAACCTGGCTGACCGGGCGCCCCGGCTGGACGGGCGGCCGAGTGCTGTCCCGCGCCGTACTCGGTCTCCCCCTGGACCTGGCGGCCTTCGTGCTGATCGGCTACGCCTTGTTCAACTCGGTCCGTAACTTCGGCTACCCGTTCTGGTACTTCGACACCGACTACCACGGGGCCTGGGGAGGCCCCACCATGGCGGGCGTCTGGACGGTCCACGCCCTCGGCTGGCTTGCCTGCCTAGCGTTCCTGCTCCACTGGCCGGTTCGCTGGCTGGCCAAAGGCCAGCGGGCCCTGGACCACCGCCTTACTACCGCCGGCTTCAGGTCGCAGGCGATCGGCCCGGGCCGATGACGAGCGAGTGGCACCGCCCCCCCGCAGCCGATGACGCTCTTTGAAATCGGCTGTGGCGGACATTCCGTGACGGTGAGTTCCAAACAGTCGCCATGACCGGCAGTATCCCTTCAGGCGAAGGCCAGGTCGCGCGCATCAAGCCGCTCAAACGCCGGTCGTACGGGCGAGCGTCCTCTGCTCTCCTGCGGACGGTGGTCCTCGCCCGGCCGCCCTGATGTCCCGCGGGTCTGCCGAACCGGTGGGGCTGCCGCTGACCTGACGTCGCTGGCGCGCTGACCTGCGAGACGGCGACGCACACCCGGACCGGAAGCCACCGAAGCAAGCCGCATGCCGTCGGCGGGGTCGACTCGTCACAACTCAGAAGTCGGCATCAACGCCATGGGTACGTACGGCCAGTACGCGGTCGAGGGGCTTCACCAGCTCCTGGTGAGCAACGGCCAGGAGCTGTGCCGGCACTTCGCCCGCGAGCAGCCCGGTGACATAGGCGAGGGCATGTGTAGGGGACAGCCCGGTCACCTTGTGGCGAAGGGCGCGGACGGCGGCCATGTGCCCGCCCGCTGCTTCAGCTGCCGTCCGTAGCTCGTCGTGGAGACCATCCATCGGAGTGCGTACCGGCAGCCCTCGGATACGGCCGCGGTAGTCGTCCTCCCATGCCCCCTCGATCTCGGAGACGGCTCCGATCGAGTGGAGCCCGCGGTCGGCCCGGTCGACCAGATACGGACCGTGTCCCACCGACATCGCGGCTGCCTTGCGCGTTCGCGCGTACTCCTCGGATTGGACGTGGACCTTCCAGACCAGCTCGTGCTCGACCACGCTAACGACCACCTCGCGCGAGAACGGCTCGGCCCCAGCGGCAACCCGTGCCTGATGGTCACGCTCCGGGTGTTTCTCAACGATGCGCATCGCTTCATCCCGTTCGATCACAACCGCAGCGTCACCCGGTACCGCGGCTCGCCACCAGCGGATTTCCCCTCGTCAAGACCCTCATTTGCAGGGGCCGAGAACGCGTCCGCGCCGAGAACGCGCCCACGTCGAGCCATGGAGAAATGTCCGACACGGTCGATTTCAGGAATCCTCATCGTCACGGGAATGGTCCGGCCTCGTCACTGTGGATACCGTCCGAGCCGCCGCGCCGGAGGAACTGGCGGAGGGCCCCGGGTCCCGGGGAACGGATCCACGGCAACCTCGCCCGAGCTTCCCCGCCGGCGGACGGAGCGGCAGACCCGGCCAGTACACCGGCGACTACGGCATCGGCATCTGATCGCGGGGCCAGAACGGGTCGGGGGAGGGCAGAGGCGGGTCGGTCCGGGCCTTCGCCAGGCGGCTGGGCCATTCCGCGGCCCACATCAGGGCGACCGCCCCGGCAAGGGACCAGAATCCGGCGATGTGCAGCAGGCCTGTGAGCCACACGATGAGCCAGAGCACCAGGGCATTGACCGAGGCGAGGATCAGCGACGCCACACCGGGCACGGCCAGTTTCAGGGTCGGCGTGAACCGCAGGTGGAACAGGGCGGCGACGACGGCAAGCGTCAGCCACGGGGTACCCGTCGCTTCCACCCCGTCCAGCCACACCGCCGCAACCGCCAGACCAGTCAGGCACGAGAGGTAGCCAGCCAGCGAGCGCAGAGCCTCGGGGCGGCGCTGCTTCACCGGCAGGGCGAGTACGAGCAGCAGAACCGTCCGCACGGCGGCGGCAGAGAGTCCTGCGGTGACGAGATCCTTGAGCCCACCGCCGAGGCCGACGTCCAGCCCGAGCCCGGCGCTCAGCTCCACGCCCGCCCACAGCGCCGCAGGCCCCGCAACCACCAGAACGACGGTCGAAAGCAGCATGCTCAGTGCCGAGTAGAGGAGGTCCCGGCGTACTGGGGCGAAGAACTCCCAGACGGAGGCGTCCCAAGGGGGATCCTCCTCCGTCATGCGCTGCAGATTTCGTTCCGCGGCCCGTCCGAGCATCCGGCTCAGTGGCATGGGCACGAGCAGGACGACGGCGGTGAGAACAGCGGCGATGACGACCACGGCCGTCGCCCGCTCGACCCCGGTGCCGCTGACCCGTAAGGGGAGGACGACCTCGGAGGCCACCCACACGCCGACGGCTGTACACGCCCAATGACCGATGACCCGCCCCGTAGTGTTCATGGAGCCATGATCCCGCCCGGGCAGCGGCGGGGAAAGCCGATTGACGGGGAGCGCCGATCTCGGCGATCACGACGACACGTTCCACACCGTGCTCCGAAAGACACGAGGGGAATCCTCCGTGAGGCCCTGATGGCGTCTCACGACAAGCCGTGGACGCTTCTATCCGTCACGGGGGTGTGTCCAGTAGATGGCTGATCCAGTTTTTTGTAGAGGTCAGTTGGCGGCTGGGGTGAGCCGGCCTTCGAAGGCGATCTGGAAGGCGTTCAGGGGTGCCTTCCAGCGCATGGTCCACCGCTTGCGGCCCTTGCCGGTGGGGTCCAGCGACATGAGCGCCATGTAGACGCACTTCATGGCTGCGGCCTCGTTGGGGAAGTGTCCGCGAGCCCGGACGGCCTTGCGGATCCGTGCGTTGACGGACTCGATCGCGTTCGTCGAGCAGATGACCTTGCGGATCTCGACGTCGAAGGAGAGGAAGGGCACGAACTCGGCCCAGGCGTTCTCCCAGAGCCGGATGACCGCCGGGTACTTCTTGCCCCAGGCTTCCTGGAACTCGCTGAACCGCTCGGTCGCGGCGGCCTCGTTCGGCGCCGTATAGACGGGCTTGAGCGCCTTGGCGATCTTGTCCCAGTCCTGGCGGGCCGCGTGCCGGAAGCTGTTCCTGAGAAGGTGAACGACACAAGTCTGGACAATCGTTCGAGTCCAGACGGTCCCCACCGCTTCCGGCAGGCCCTTCAGCCCGTCGCAGACCAGCATCAGGACGTCGTCGACGCCCCTGTTCTTGAGGTCCGTGAACACGCTCAGCCAGTACTTTGCGCCCTCGCCGCCGTTGCCGGCCCAGATCCCCAGGATGTCGCGGTGGCCCTCGGCGGTCACGGCCATCACGACGTAGATCGGACGGTTCGCGACCTGTCCGTCCCGGATCCTGACGTTGATCGCGTCCACGAACAGCACCGGATAGACGGAGTCCAGCGGGCGATTGGACCATTCCGCCATCCCGTCCATCACCTTGTCCGTAATCGTGGTGATGGTCGCCTTGGACACGCTCGCGCCGTAGACCTCGGCCAGATGCGCGGAGATCTCCCCGTGCGTCAGCCCCTTCGCCGACAGCGACAGCACCATCTCGTCCACCCCGGACAGGCGCCGCTGCCGCTTCTTGACGGTCTGCGGCTCGAACGAACCAGCCACGTCACGGGGGACCTTGACCTCGACCGGGCCGACATCGGTCAGCACAGCCTTCGCCCGGGTCCCGTTGCGGCTGCTGCCGCTGCCCTCGGCACCGTGCTTCTCGTATCCGAGGTGATCGGTGATCTCGCCCTCCAGGGCTGCTCCAGCACCCGCTTCGTCAGCCGCTGGAGCAGCCCACCCTCCCCGGTCAGCTGCAGGCCCTCGCTACGGACCCGGTCCACGAGCATCGCGACCAACTGCTCGTCACTCGCCGGCACGGCCTCCACCGCCGCCTCACTGCCCGGTATCTACTCGATGGTGGTGTCGCTCATCTGGCGTCTCCTTGATCATCGGATCCGCCGATCATTGAACACTCCCCGGCGACCCGTGGTCCGGGGTGCCGGCACTTCAGCGCGCCGGCTCGGTTGCCCCAGGCAGCGGCCTCGCGGATGCCGGCGCCTCGCAGGCGGGCCGCGAGGAAGCCGGCATGGAAGGCATCGCCTGCGCCCGTGCTGTCGGCGACCTCCGCGGGTGCAGCGGCCAGCGTGAAGTGCGCCCCCTTCTCGTCCAGGCCGCCGCAGCCCTCGGCACCCTTCGTGGCGATCACGACGGACGGGCCGAGCATACGGACATGCGCCAGCGCCTTCGCCTCGCCGTCCGTCCGTCCCGGCCAGGGTGCGGATGACTTCCAGCGGAGCGGCGAGTTCGTCCACGTGGGCGAGCAGCAGGGATGCGTCCTTGTGGGCGACCTCCAGGTCGGCGGAGACCCGTACTCCCAGGCTGCGGGCCAGTTCGGCGGCGTTCACCGATGCTTCGAACTCGTGACCGTCGGTGTAGAGGGCGCGGCTGCGGCGCAGGGCGTCGGCCGTGACCAGGCGGGCGGGGACTGTGAGGCGGGGATCCTTGCACATCACGATCGAGCGGGTGCCGGTGGTGGTGTCGACGGCCACCACCGCCACGTGGTGGGGACATCCCGGCACGGTCACCGAGCCCGCCACACTGACACCTGTGTCGGTCAGGGACGCCTTGGCCTGTTCGCCCCAGGCGTCATCACCGAACATTCCCGCATAGTGAACAGCCAGACCCAGTCCGGCGAGGTCCACCGCGACGTTGGAGCCCTGTCCGCCCGCGTGTTGGGCCAGGCTGTTGGCATGGACCTTCTGGTCGGGTCGCAGCGTTTCCCGGCCGGTGAACACCAAGTCGATGGTGTTGAAACCGATCACGATCACGTCACTGCCTGTCATCGTCACAAGCTCCTCTTCTCCGGCGGACGCCGTGTTCAGGCACACCCGGCGGCGGCCGCTGACTCGACCAGGTCGGGCCGAGGCAGCGGCGGCGCGGCCGGTCGCCGCGTCGCCGCTGTGGTTACGTCAGGTAGGGCCCGTCCGTGGCGATCTTTCCCCGGGGGGTTTTGCTGCCGCCGAG
>NZ_JBHYMF010000210.1:0-11311 GCF_042742855.1 Streptomyces sp. NPDC058877
CGAGTACGAGGAAGCCTTCTGGCGCAGCCAGGAACAGACCCCGCAGTCCGCCTGAACCAATCAAGATCGGACTCTACGAAACTCGGGGCAGCTCATACTCCTATGCGGAGGCCATCGGGGCGTTCCTCGTCACCGGTGTCGTGATCACCCTGGTCGGGCTGACCGGGGTGTTCGGCCGGCTGATGCAGCAGGTACCGACGGCCGTGGTCGCGGCGATGCTCGCAGGCATCCTGTTCTCCTTCGGCACCGGTGTGTTCACCTCGCTCAAGACCGCACCCTGGATCGCCGGCGGGGTCCTGGCCGCCTATCTGCTCGGCAAGCGGTTCCTGCCCCGTTACGCGGTGCTGATCGCGCTGGCAGCGGGGGTGGTGTTCAGCGCGGCCACCTCGCAGCTGGACATCCGTCTGGACCACATCGAGCTGGCCCGCCCAGTACTGACGACGCCGCACTTCTCCGTCTCCTCCCTCATAGGCATCGCGGTGCCGATGATCCTGGCGACCCTGGCCTCGCAGAACGCCCCCGGAATGGCCGTGCTCACCGCGTCCGGCTACCAGCCCGAGGACCGGCTGCTGGTCGGCTCGACGGGGCTGGCGTCCACCGCCCTCGCGCCCTTCGGGTCCCACGCCATCAACCTCGCGGCAATCACCGCGGCCATCTGCACCGGCCCGGAATCGCACCGCGACCCCGAGCGCCGCTATGTCGCCGGTGTCGCCTGCGGCGCCTTCTACCTCCTCATCGGAGCCTTCGGCACGACCCTCGTGGTCTTCTTCGCGGGTCTGCCGAAGGAACTGGTCGCCGCCATCGCCGGTGTCGCCCTGTTCGGCGCACTGGCCGGCGGGCTGACCGGAGCGGTCACGCAGGAGAAGGACCGGGAGGCCGCCCTGATCACCTTCCTGGCCACCGCTTCCGGCATGACCCTGTTCGGCATCGGGTCGGCCTTCTGGGGCCTGGTGTTCGGTGTCACGGCCCATCTCATGCTGACCCGCTGGCGGGGCTGCTCCGCCACCGGCTGATCCCGCGTCGGGCCGGCGGCCACCTGAACGGCCGCCGGTCCGCGCCCTGTCACGATCGGACGTCGCCCTTGAGCAAGCCCTGTGCCCCTTGAACGGGCCACTGGCCCTCATCACCGACCGCCTCTCTCCGCCGCCATCGACGCCCTCGGCCCGGAGTGCGAGATCCGTCACTGCGACGGCACGGACCGCGCCCGGCTGCTGGCCGAAGTGGCCGCCGCCGACGCCCTGCTGGTACGCAGCGCGACCACGGCCGACGCCGAGGACATCGCCGCCGCCCCGCGTCTGAGGATCATCGGCCGGGCCGGAGTCGGTCTCGACCACATCGATGTCACCGCCACCACCGAAGCCGGCGCACGGCATCGAGATGGTCTCCCTGGACACGCTGCTCACCCGCGCCGGCTTCCGCACCACGCATCTGCCGAGGACTCCGGAAACCCTCGGCCTGATCGGCGCCGAAGAGCTCCGGAAGGTCAAGCCGTCGGTGCGTGTCGTCAAATGGGCTTGTTCCGTTTTGACGGACATCGTGGGTGTGGTGGTCAGGCCGCGGGGGTGGCCTCGTAGTCGGCGGCTGTGCGGTAGCCGAGGCTGCTGTGCAGCCGCTGCACGTCGTACCGGCTCTCGATCCACTCGAACAGCGCGGTGCGGGCAGCGGACCGGCCGGGCCAGGGGCGGGCTTCGAGCAGCTCGTTCTTCAAGGTGGCGAAGAACGACTCGGTCAGCGCATTGTCCCAGCACCGCCCGGTGCGTCCGACGGAGGGGCGCATGCTGAACTCCCTTGTAAGGAAGGTGAATTCGCAGCCGGCGCACTGACCGGGTCCAAGCAGTGGGTGCAACACCGGACCGGCCTGACGGCGGGTGCGGTGGGCGGCTCGCAGCGCATTGGCGACCAGCTCGGTGCGCAGGTGGTCGGCGGCGACCGCAGCCGACGCCCTCGCGCTGGAGGACGGCGTGGACGCGCGGGCCCCGCAAGTTCCGCGCGATCGCTCGTGCAGGGCCGAGATCCGGTCCGTCAGCTCGGCATCCCGCACCGCGCAGGGGCTGGGGATGCCGGTGCGGTGAGCGCAGAAGGCGGCTCGGGAGACCTTGCGGTCACCGCGTCGGCACAGCTCGACGATCTCGGCCTTGCACTCCGGCCTGAACGAACAGCGAGGCCGAGGCTTCTTCCCCGTGCTCTCCATGATGGGCATCATCCTTCCGAGGCCGAAGCCCCTGATCTCCGATGTCCGTCGAAGCGGATCAAGCCCGCACCTGGGCGCGGCCGGCCTGCGCTACGCCCGCCCCTGGCCTCCCCGACCGGCGGGATGGGAAGGGGCGCCGCTCTGACCGCGTCCGGGGCGGTGAAGGTGACCCACCCCGGCTGCGCAGGCGCCGCGTCGCCTCCACCACCCCTGTCCGAACACCCGGCCAGCGCCGGCTCTCGGGCAGCGAACGCGGCGCCGCCGGTCCTCGTGCCTTTTCCTCCCCGGTCAGACGTTGCGGCGGTACTGGCCGCCCACTTCGAAGAACGCGTCGGTGACCTGCTGCAGGGAGCAGACCCGGGCGGCGTCCATGAGAACAGCGAAGACGTTGCGTCCTTCCATGGCCGCGCTCTTGAGCTCGGCCAGGGCCGCTTCGGCGGGCTCCCGGTGGGAGGTCTGGTAGGTGTGGACGCGGTCGAGTTGGGACTGCTTCTCCTCCTGGGTGGCGCGCGCCAGTTCGATGACGGGCGGCTCGGCGTCCGCAGCGTGCGGGTTGCGGAAGGTGTTGACGCCGATGAGGGGCAGAGTGCCGTCGTGCTTGCGCTGCTCGTAGAGCATCGACTCGTCCTGGATCCGGCCGCGCTGGTAGCCGGTCTCCATCGCACCGAGGACTCCACCTCGCTCGCTGATCCGCTCGAACTCGGTGAGGACGGCCCGCTCGACGAGGTCGGTGAGTTCGTCGATGACGAAGGAGCCCTGGAGGGGGTTCTCGTTCATCGCGAGGCCCCACTCCCGGTTGATGATGAGCTGGATGGCCAAGGCGCGGCGGACGGACTCCTCCGTGGGGGTGGTGACCGCCTCGTCGTAGGCGTTGGTGTGCAGGCTGTTGCAGTTGTCGTAGATGGCGATCAGGGCCTGCAGCGTGGTGCGGATGTCGTTGAAGTCCATCTCCTGTGCGTGCAGGGACCGTCCGGACGTCTGGACGTGGTACTTCAGCTTCTGGGAACGCTCGTTGGCGCCGTACTTCTCCTTCATGGCGACGGCCCAGATGCGGCGGGCGACACGGCCGAGAACGGAGTACTCCGGGTCCATTCCGTTGGAGAAGAAGAACGAGAGATTGGGTGCGAAGTCATCGATGTGCATGCCGCGGGCGAGGTACGCCTCGACGTAGGTGAATCCGTTGGCCAGGGTGAAGGCGAGCTGGCTGATCGGGTTCGCACCCGCTTCGGCGATGTGATAGCCGGAGATGGACACGGAGTAGAAGTTGCGGACCTGGTTCTCGATGAACCACTCCTGCACGTCCGCCATCATGCGCAGCGAGAACTCGGTGGAGAACAGGCAGGTGTTCTGGCCCTGGTCCTCCTTGAGGATGTCGGCCTGCACGGTGCCGCGGACGTTGGCAAGTGCCTTGGCGCGCAGCTCGGCCGCCTCGTCGGCGTCGGGCTCGCGATCGTTGGCGGTGCGGAATCCGTCCAGCTGCTGGTCGATCGCGGTGTTGAGGAAGAAGGCCAGGATGGTGGGGGCGGGTCCGTTGATCGTCATGGAGACCGACGTGGTCGGCGCGACCAGGTCGAAGCCGTCGAAGAGGGCCTTCATGTCGTCCAGCGTGGCGACCGAGACTCCGGAGGTGCCGACCTTGCCGTAGATGTCGGGGCGCTCGTCGGGGTCGCGGCCGTAGAGGGTGACGGAGTCGAAGGCGGTGGACAGGCGGGTGGCGGGCTGCCCCTCGGAGAGCAGCCGGAAGCGGCGGTTGGTGCGGAAGGGGTCGCCTTCGCCGGCGAACATGCGCGCGGGGTCCTCGCCGTCTCGCTTGAAGGGGAAGACCCCTGCGGTGAAGGGGAAGTGCCCGGGGAGGTTTTCGCCGCGCCAGAACCGCACCAGCTCACCGTGGTCAGCGTAGCGGGGCAGGGCGACTCGGGGGATCTTGTTGCCGGAGAGGGACTCGCGCATCAGCTTGGTGCGGATCTCCCGGTCGCGCACCTTCACCACCAGCTCGTCCTCTGCGTAGGACGCGACGACGGCCGGCCAGCCCTCGATCTGTTCGAGCAGGTCGTGCGGCAGCTGCTTGCGTGCGCCTTGGAGCAGGGACTGCACTCCTGAGTCGTCGGAGCCGACCTCGACGAGCTCCTCCTGGACGGCGGCCAGTCGCTGGAGCCGGCGGGCGGCCTCGGACAGGACGAGGGTCTCGGAGTGATAGGCGCGGACGGTCTCGGTGATCTCGGCGAGGTAGCGCACCCGGTCGGAGGGCACCACCTGCCGGATTCCCGAGGAGTGGCGCCGGTCGACCGTCGGCAGGGTGCCCTCGGACAACTGCAGGCCCTCCTCGGCGAGCAGGACCTTGAGGTGCTGGTAGAGCGCGGTGACGCCGTCGTCGTTGAACGTGGCCGCCGAGGTGCCGTAGACCGGCATCTCCTCGGGGTGCTTCCCGAATGCCTCCCGGTTGCGGATGAGCTGTCGGGCAACGTCCCGCATCGCGTCAAGGGCGCCGCGGCGCTCGAACTTGTTGATCGCGACGACGTCGGCGAAGTCGAGCATGTCGATCTTCTCGAGCTGGGAAGCGGCGCCGAACTCGGGCGTCATCACATAGAGCGAGGTGTCGACGAACGGCACGATGGCCGCATCTCCCTGGCCGATGCCGGGGGTCTCGACGATCACCAGGTCGAACCCGGCTGCCTTGACGACGTCGATGACGTCGGCGAGGTGCTCGGGCACCTCTCGGCTGCCTCGGGTGGCCAGGCTCCGGAAGAGGGTCCGGTCGCCGTCGAGGGAGTTCATGCGGATGCGGTCGCCGAGCAGGGCGCCGCCGCCCCGGCGGCGCGTGGGGTCGACCGCGATGACGGCGACCCGCAGCTTGTCCTGCTGGTCGACGCGGAGTCGCCGGACCAGTTCGTCGGTGAGTGAGGACTTTCCGGATCCACCAGTTCCGGTGATGCCGAGGACGGGGACGGTCCGCGTCGAGGAGGCAGCGCGCAGCTCGCGCAGGAAGGAGTCGGGCAGGGAGCCCAGTTCGGCGCCGGTGATGGCGCGAGCCACGGCGAAGCGGTCGCCGGCCAGTACGGCGGCCACTTCGGCGGGCTTGGTCTCCCACAGGTCGAAGTCACAGTCGGCCACGACCGAGTTGACCATCCCGGCGAGGCCCATCCGCTGCCCGTCCTCCGGAGAGAAGATCGTCACTCCGCTCGCCCTGAGCCGAGCGATCTCCTCGGGGACGATCACTCCCCCACCTCCGCCCACGACCCGGACGTGGTCGGCGCCCCGGGCCCGCAGGGATTCCACCAGGTACTCGAAGTACTCCACGTGCCCGCCCTGGTAGGACGAGACCGCCACGCCGTGCGCGTCCTCTTCGAGCGCCGCATCGACGACTTCACTGACCGACCGGTTGTGACCGAGATGGATCACTTCGACGCCTTGGGACTGGAAGATCCTTCGCATGATGTTGATCGAGGCGTCGTGGCCGTCGAACAGGGCGGATGCCGTGACCAGACGCACGGGGTGCACGGGGCGGTGCAGATCGCTCATGGGAGACCCTCCGGACCAGACAAGAAGCTGCGACTACAAGAGATACTAGGACGTCCTAGTAAACTACGGGAAGTAATCATCGTGTGACCAGTGGCACAGCGAGTCACTGCCGCAGGCCCTGGGGTGCGGCATGCCCTGCTCCACGCCTCGGCACCCCTTGGAACGCGCAGGCACGCCGGCGGCATCACGTCACCGAGGACCGGCCGGAGATCTCGACGGGACCGCCCCCGCCTTCGGGTACGCCTCGGCCTTCGGGTACGCCTCGGCAAGGCGACCAGGCCGGCCGCGCGCTCCGCCGCTCCCCTCCATGGGGCCCGGACCGCGGTTGCGGTGAGGCGGCTACCCGTCGGTCCCGGCGCTGTCGCCTGCGAGCCGGTCCGGACTCCAGCGCCCGGTCGCATGGACACGTCCCACTCGCCTGGGTCGAACAGCAAGCCGCCCGGGCCCGGGCTGTCGCCCCCAGAAGCATGACGTCCGCGCCCAGCGCCGACCACCACTCCTGAAGCAGCTTCGTCGCCTCGGCCAGCGCCTTGACCTGCGCGGTCTGCAGGGCGGTGAACGGGGTGGGCGGCCGGGGCGCTTGCGGTCGACCAAGCCGGCCGGGCCCGGTCGGCTTGACCGGCCACGCCAGCGGCGCACGGTGTCGACGTGCGGCCCCGGCTCACGGGCGATGCATGCTTCGGGCCGCCCGCGGGTGACCCGCAGCACCACCTGGAAACGCGTCCGGAGCCGGCACTCGGTCTTGTGACCGTTGGCCAGTTCCTTCAGTCGCGTGCGTTCGGCGGCGGCTGTCGGACGGGCGGGGTGGGCGGGGATCGCAAGGCGGGGCCTCGGACGAGCCCGGTGGTTCAAACAGCCATGGACGGGGAGCCTGTGGGGCGCATCGCGACGTTCAGGAACGTGCCGCTGGCGGGTGAACACTGCAGCGGGAAAAGCTTGTCGTGGCAGTGCGGCAGTGCGGCTGGTCAGGGCAGCGGGGTGCGGTGCAGATGGACGAGCAGGCGCCAGATCCATCGCGCGATCTGGGCAGGTGTCGCCTCGATGAGGCCATGGAGCCAGTCCGCGAGGACCCCGACGAAGGTCGCGGCCACGGCGGAGGCGAACAGGTCCGGGGCCGGGGCGCCGGCCAAGGCGCGCTCGGTGTGGCTGCGGGCGCGCAGATCCCGGTGGAGTACGTGGCCGAGGGGGCCGCTACCGCCCGGACTCAACAGTTCCCGATAGGGTGCGGCCTGCGAAGCGAGGCCGTCGAAGAAGGTCAGCAGGGCGGGCGGAGGCGTTCCCGGATCGGGTGTGCCGCGCCAGGCATGCAGAGCCTCGACGGCTTCGCGGACGATGTCGGCGCACGCGTCGACGGCCAGTGCCTCCAGGTCGCCGTAGTGGAGGTAGAACGTGGCGCGGCCGACTCCCGCCCGGCGCACCACGGCGGTGACGCTGACCTCCGCCAGCGGACCGTGGGTGCACTCTTCCAGCAGCGCGCGACGCAGTTTGGCCTGGGTCCGTGCCGTACGGGGATCTGTCGGCACGGCGGTCACCGGGCGAGCAGGACGGCGGCGAGCGCCAGAGCCCCGGGCGCGGCCTGGGCGATGAGGATCCGCCGGTTGGTGGTGAGTCCGCCGTACAGTCCGGCGATGAGCACGCAGGCGAGGAAGAAGACCTGGACTCGGAACCCGGTCGGATCCTCCGCGATCAGTCCCCAGATCAGCCCGGCGGCCAGGAAGCCGTTGTAGAGGCCCTGGTTCGCGGCGAGCGGGGCGGTGGCACGGGCCATGACAGCGTCGAAACCGGAGAGCTTGCGGCCAGGCCCCCTCTCCCACAGGAACATCTCCAGAACCAGGAAGTAGGCGTGCAACGCGCCCACCAGTCCCACCAGCACGTTCGCGGTCGTCTCCATCGAGGTCTCCCCATCCTCAGACATCATGGACAGTTGACCAGCATACATGGACACCCGTCCATGATGAGAGGGAACGTCACCGCACCGTTCGTTCCAGCGAGCACCGGCGCGAACAACCGTGCACCGCTCAACACCGCCCCGTCGTCAGGCCCCGGAGGGCTTCCGAAGCTGACCACTGACCGCTGAGCTCTTCGCTTCGCTTGAACAGGGGAGACCCCATCCGATTGATCCGTCCGACCGTACCTTGCGGTTCCTGACCCGGCACCTGACAGTTCGGCGCCAGGTGACCTCGTCGCCGGTGACCTCGTCGCCGGTGACCTCGTCGCCGGTGACCTCGTCGCCGGTGACCTCGTCGCCGGTGACCTCGTCGCCAATTCCTTCATGGGTCTCATCCCCGGCAAACCAGCCAACCCTCCCTTCCACGACGACCCACGGCAGAACCTCGCCAGCCTCCGCGAGATGCTCGCCCTCGGTCCCACCGCCCTGCACGTCGGGCACGGCACCACGCTGGATCCTGACCGGGTACGGCGGTGGGCCGACCGGGAGCACGACCGCCTCGCCCGGCTCGACGTCGCAGGTCGCCTCCCCACGCGCAGCGAGTGAGCCACTACCAAGCAACCGCGAAACCCCCGTTGGGGACCTGAGAGCGTCGGGTCGAAGGGCCCGAAATCGATCGAAGCCCAAAGCCACTGGTCAGCTACGGTGGCACCATGACTGACGGCCTGCCCGAGGACGTAGCCGACGTGCTTGACCTCGTCCTGAACCCGGACGAGCCCGCTCACCTCGCCCTCCGACGGCAGGTGCCCCCACTCAGGGTGCACTCCCGTTGCAAGTGCGGGTGCGGCACTGCCCACTTCGAACTCGACGCCGACGCGGTGGGGCCCGCGGAAACGGGGCCCGGCACCGTCGTGGCCGCCGAGGCACAGTTGCTCACCGAAACCGGCGAGTGCCCCGGCGAGGTCCTGGTCTTCGCACGAGACGGCTACCTCTCATGGCTGGAGGTCTGCTCTTGGAGCGATGACGTCGAGGTGAATCTCGCTGCGGCACGGCGATGGCTGCAGCCATCGCCGTGAACCCGAGCCGGCAGCATCCGGCGGTTTCGGACCCTTATGCCGCCGCCACGAGCCGACCGACATCACGAGTTCAAGTTCAGCGGCTTTGGAGTTGAATCGACTGATGGACGTGTCTTCCCGAGAGATCCGGATTCCCCTCAGCGAGATCGTCGCCGTACTGCAGGACCTGGACGAGTTCGTCGTTTCCCTCGACCGGCTGGGATCCCGCCGGGCATTCGGAACCGCGGACGAGCACACCGTCGGCACGTTCATCACCGACTGGGATGTCGCCCGGCAATTGGCACACGCCCGACACGTCATCAGCGCCGTCAGCCCCTCCACCGACCAGTCCCGCTGAGACGACGTCCGCTTCTGCGGTGGCGGAAGGTGCTGGAAGGGGGTGTCGTGGGCGGGGCACGCCGTCGGGTGGTCCCCGCCCACGGCCGGCACGGCCGGGTCACAAGGTGAACAGGGCTCGGCCGGCGTGCTTGGGGTCGGCGAGGGGGCTGAGGGCGAGGCGGAGCAGGGCGTACGGGTTGTCGTCGCCGGCGATGCGGTTGGCGCTGAGCTCGCCACAAGTGGCGCACTGGTGGATGATCATCCACTCGCCGTCGGTGCGGACGGATATACCCAATGGCTCCATCCGGCCGCGGCAGTCCGCGTTGCGGTCGCCGGGGATCTTCCGGTCGACGTGCAGGCTGGCCAGGCAGTTGGGGCAGTGGTTGCGGTGCGCGGTGCCGGGTGCGTCCAGGGACACGTCGAGCCGGCAGGACACGCACCGGAAGTCGTTCGACCGGTGCCCTCCCCGGGTGTGCAGGACGTCCTTGTGCCGCTGCGGACGACGCCGCCCGCGACCGCTGTGATTGTTGCGCGACATGGCGGTGCTCCTTTCCCGTCGGGCGGTCAGAGGGTTCCGAACGCTTCGAGCGGGAAGGGCGGTTGGGCCAGTGGGCGGACGGCCATGCGCATCAGGATGAGCTGGTTGTCGTCCGCGTGGACCTGGTTCGAGGTGAGTTCGTCGCAGCGCACGCAGCGGTGGATCACCATCCAGTCACCGGTGCGGAGCACGGCGATGGCGATCGGGGACATCCGGCCCTCGCAGTCGCTGGGACCGCCCTCGACGTGGTCGAGGACGTGCCGGGAGTGCAGGCAGGACGGGCAGTGGTTGCGCAGGGCCCTCTCGGCGGCGTACGTGGACACGGTCAGCCCGCACCAGACGCAGGTGAACGTGCCGAGGCTGAAAGTGTTGGTGGTGCTGGTGGTGTGGCTGGACACCCGGGTGCTCCTTGCTGGGAAGTCGGTCATGACAGCAAGAGCAGGCCGAGTGGCCTCGTCAGAAGGCAGCCCGACAACGCCAAGCAACGGCGGACGGGCAGGTCAGAGCACCGGAGAACACGTCCGGCAGTCGCCCGGAGAAGCGGGCGACAGAAGGCAGCGGACGGTTACGCGGTACGGCGAGGCGCACTCGGCGCGGGCCGGGACATCAAACCCCCTTTTCCAGGGCACACGTGCCCAGAACGAATCAGAACGACTTCCGAAAGCTAACAGGACACCTCTCTGGGGCGTCAACGCATTATGTCGGGCGACATGGGAACGTCAGCGCTCGGCGACCTGCGGGGTGTCCGTGCGGGTGAAGGCTTTGGGCGTGGGACCACTGACCTTGAATTCGTGATGCCGGTCAGCCCGCCCATGACCAGGCCGGTGCCGGCCAGGCACCCGCCGAACAACTGCTCTTGGGCCGCTCTCATTTCCTGATCCCGGCCGGGCAGGCGCTGGCCGACCGACGCCGCGCGGGCCTCGAGGCGCCGGTGCAGGAACACGCTTCTCGAAGCGGACGGGACAGGGTTTCGAGAACAGTTCCGCTCAATGGCGTGGGTTCGTCCGTTCCGGCAGACGGCCGGTCACGACGTCGGCGGGTCCGCCGGCTTGGCTCGCTGAGGGTGGACCGTCTCGTGTCGGGCCAGCATCGCCACGCACTCGGCGATCTTCCGGGTGCGCGTCTCGGCCCGCTTGACGGCATTGACCCGGTTGATGAGGGCGAAGCGGTTGGTCTTGGTGAGCACCTCGAACATCGCCTGCGCCGCCGGATCGGCGGCGATCGCGGCTCGCAGGTCGGCCGGCACCTCCGCTTCCGACGCCGGCGCATAGGCGGCCGTCCACCGCCCGTCGGCCTTCGCGGCATCGACCGCGGCGCGGCCGGCGGGCAGCATCAGGCCGGCCGCCTCCAACCGCGCCACGTTGGCGACGTTGCGCTGGGACCAGACGCTGCGGGGCCGGCGCGGGGTGAACCGCCTCCAGGAGCTCCCCTCGTCGCGCTTGCGGGCCTGCCCGTCGATCCAGCCGAAGCACAGTGCCTCGTCGACCGCCTGCTGCCAGGTCAGCGTGGTGACGGAGCCGCCCTTCCTGGTCAGGGCGAGCCACACGCCAGGAGAGGCGGCGTGGTTTTCCAGCAGCCACGCGCGCAGCGCCGCGCCGTCGGCAACGATCAACTCATCCAACTCGGTTCCGTTCACCACCGCAGGTTAGTGCCGCGACCCGGTGTTGCGACCTGTCGGGGTGACTCGTTGAGCCCGCGGCTTCGGTGACGGCATGACTCGCCCTCACCGAAGCCACCGTGGAGAGCGGTTGCCTGCACGCCTCCCCCGGCGGGGTCCTCCC
>NZ_JBHYMF010000211.1:0-11157 GCF_042742855.1 Streptomyces sp. NPDC058877
GAATCGGACCGCCTCGCCGGCGTCCGCGACAACGGCAACGACTGGTGGTTCAGCCAGAAACACAAGGCGTTCGGCGGCAACATCCAGTTCCTGTCCGGCCCGGACGGTACCCCGCTGTGGGTCTCCGACGTCGAGCCCGGCTCCACGCCCGACATCACCGCCGCCCGAATCCACGCCCTGCCAGCCCTGTACAAGGCGGCGGCTGACGGCCTGCCGACCCTGGCGGACAAGGGCTACATCGGAGCGGGGATCGGCATCCTCATCCCGGTCCGGCGCCCAAAGGGCAAGTCAGAACAGGCACTTCACGCCGACACCCGCGTGTTCAACACCCTGCTGCGGCACCTGCGGGCCCTGGGCGAGCGGACCGCCGCCGAGCTCAAGCAGCGATGGCGGGCCCTGCAGCACGTCACGCTCAGCCCGAGCCGGATCGGAGACATCGCCCGCGCCGCCCTCGTCCTCAACGGAATCTGGAAGTGATCACCGTTGAGAAAACCTCACTGAGCTTGTTCAGCTTTGACGGACACCCTCGGTGTGGTGGTTCTCCGGTCTTGGTGTGGGCATGACTTCGGCCGACTCCGTGCTTGCGCAGTGCGTCAAGGAGGGTGAATACGTCACGTTGGATGAAACGTTTTTGGACGTTCTGCCGAACAGGACGAGGTCCCCTCCCCTCCGCTCCAGTCACTTGGTCCGGAGATAGCTCGCGCACATGCTCCCACCAGTGGAAACGCCGAACTCACCCTTGAAGTCCCCTGCGGCCGAGGCGGATTCCAGCAGGGTTGCTCAGGTGGGGACGACATCAGGGAGTCGGGGAAGGTGCATGATTCCGCTTAGGGCGTCCGCCAGTAGGCGCTGGCAGCAGGGCAGGCACGGTTCACCCGATCATGGAGTCCTACCTTCTTGATGTGGGTCTGAGCTGGTCATTCGTAAGATCGGCGGGCCCAGGGGTTCCGGGTATGGCTGTCATGGAGTCGCCGCTGGATGGCTCAGAGAACTTGGCCACCCGGATCCCCGCGACGACTCGACCGCTAATTGGGAGACGCGACGCGATCGCTCTGTAGGACAACGTCGGCGAGGTCGTCTGCTGGGTTCATGTACGACGAGTTGGCGGAGGTGGCCGTGCCCGAGATCTGGGCCGGAGTGGACATCGGCAAGGAACATCACCACTGCGTGGTGATTGACGCTCAGGGCAAGCGGCTGCTGTCCCGTCGGGTGCTGAACGACGAGACAGAGCTGCTCAAGCTCGTGGCCGACGTGCTGGAGCTGTCGCAGAACGTGTTGTGGGCGGTGGACATCAACCACGGCGGGGCTGCGCTGCTGCTCGGCCTGCTGGTCAGCCACGACCAGCACGTCACATACATCACCGGCCTGGCCGTCCACCGCGCCTCGGCCGGCTACCGGAGCCAGGCCAAGACCGATGCGAAGGACGCCTTCGTCATCGCCGACCAGGCCCGCATGCGCACCGACCTTGGCGTGCTGCGGCCCGGCGACGAGATAACGGTCGACCTGCGCACCCTGGTTACCCGCCGCACTGACCTGGTCTGCGACCGAACTCGGCAGATCAACCGACTGCGTGCCCAACTCCTGGAGATTTTCCCAGCGTTGGAACGCTCGTTGGACCTGACGAAGAAGGGCCCGGTCCTGCTGCTGACCGGCTACCAGACCCCAGCCGCGATCCGCCGCGCCGGCGCCTCGCGCATCGCGACGTGGCTGAAAAACCGCAAGGTCCGCAGCAGCGCGGCCCTGGCCCGGACCGTCGTGGGAGCGGCCGAGGCGCAGTTCGCCGCCCTGCCCGGCGAGAAACTCGCGGCCACCATGGTCGCCCGACTCGCGAAGGGGGTGATGGCCCTCGATGAGGAGATCGCCGAGCTCGAAGCTCTCATCGAGGCCCGGTTTCGCGAGCACCCGCACGCCGAGGTGATCCAGAGCCTGCCCGGCATGGGCGCCATGCTGAGCGCGGAGTTCCTCGCCGCGACCGGTGGCGACATGGACACCTTCGGCACCGCCGACCGCCTGGCCGGCTACGCCGGCCTCGCACCCGTGCCCCGCGACTCCGGCCGCGTCAGCGGCAACCTCCACCGCCCACGCCGCTACCACCGCGGCCTGCTCCGCGCCTTCTACCTCTCCGCCTTCGCCAGCCTGCGGAACTGTCCCGCCTCGAAGCGGTTCTACGAGCGGAAGCGAGCCGAGGGCAAGGGTCACAAGCAGGCGCTGCTGGCCCTCGCCCGCCGCAGGGCCAACGTCCTGTGGGCCATGATCCGAGACGGAGCGTGCTACCAAGCCACACCACCGGTCACGACACCGGCTTGACAACGGCATTGGGAAGTTCTCTACGCTTCATGATCACCGGGGGATCCGTGCCTGCCGTCCCATCATGCATTCTCGACCCGATCCGCGACCAATTCCTCGCCCTGTTGCCCGTTCGCGAGGACCGGCACCCGCTGGGCTGTCACAATCCGCGGATCAGTGACGCCGTGGTCTTCGACCGGCTGGTACAGGTCCTGGTCTTCGGCTGCGGCTACGAACGAGCCGCCGACGAGCACTGCTCGGCCACGACCTTGCGCCGCCGCCGTGACGAGTGGATCGCTGCCGGAGTGATGGAGAGCCCGCGTCTGCTCGCGCTCGCCGCCTATGACCGCATGATCGGCCTCGAACTCGATCGCCTGAACGCCGACGGCTGCATCACCAAGGCGCCCTCCGGCGGTGAACGCGCCGGCAGGAGCCCGGTCGACCGGGCCAAACCCGGACTGAAACGCTCGCAACTGACCGACGCCACCGGCATACCCCTGGTCACCGATCCGGCACCGGCCAACACCCGCGACCACACGCTGCTGCCCGCCACCCTCGACCGCTTCACCGCCCTCGAACAGGCCCTCGGACCGCTGCCGGAGCATCCACGCCTCGCCCTCGACGCCGGCTACGACTACCGGATCATCCACGACGACCTCGTCGACCGGAGAATCGACGCCCGCATCGCTCCGCGCGGCGCGAAGACCCCGATCCAGACCGGCGGCCGGTGGGTCGTCGAACGCACGAACTCCTGGATGAACAACTTCGGCAAGCTCCGGCGCTGCACCGAACGCCGGAGAGCGGCCGTCGAGTTCTTCCTCGCCCTGGCCGCCACCGTCATCACGGTCCGCTGCCTGATCCGACGCGCCTGGACCCTCTACCGCTGGGACACCCGCCCCCGAAGCCCCCGCATCCGATGACCTACTGGCGGACGCCCTTAGTCGGGTAGCCGGGTCACGGCAACGTGATTTGGCTACCCGACTTAGGCGCCTGAGGTGTCTCGTCGGCATGAAGTCCTATGGCCGCGCCCCCGCGTTCTTCGCCATGACCGGCTACGAGCAGGTGCGTTCTATCGCCGCCGCACTTGCCGGGGACCGCGAGGCCGCCGAACGGGTCGAACTCACCCTCCCCGAAACGGGCGTGTGCGGCGGGGCGGGTCTCTTCGACGAGCCGGAGGCCGCCGTGGAGAGCGGTGGCAGTTGCTGCGCCGCCCCCGCCGCCATGACTATCGGCGCAGCGACCGTCTCCACCGGTGGCTGCTGAACCGAGCCCGACACCAAGGCCGGTGTGGCCGTGACCGGAGCAGGGGACGGGGCCGGTGCTGGCTGGTCGGGGTTGCCTGCCGTTGTCGAGCGTGGAGGCCGGGGTCGATGCGCAGGATGGAACGGCCCCGGCGACACCCGCGTCGGACGCGCCGCCGCCCAGTTCCGTGAAGCGCTCGGCGTCCGGGTCGAGACCGAGACCCTGCATGGCACCCCCCCGCTGCGTGACCCGCTCCTATGCCGGCTACGGGGGTGCTCGTCACCAGGCCCACCGAGGGGGCGGGGAAGTGCGCTCTGTGCTCCAGGCAGCCGAGACGGCATTCCTGCATGCGCGATGCGCGGGTCAGGCCTTCTTGACCACGCTCGACTTGAGCTGCATGGCTCCGAAGCCCTCGATCCGGCAGTCGATGTCGTGGCCGTCGACGCCGTCGATCAAGCGGATGTTGCGGACCTTGGTGCCCGCCTTGATGCCCGAGGGGCTGCCCTTGACCTTCAGCGCTTTGACGACGGTCACGCTGTCGCCGTCGCACAGCACGTTGCCGACGGCGTCCTTGACCACCCGCTCCCCGGTGGCGCCGACGTCGCCTTCAGCGCTCTCGGCAGGTACCCATTCGTGGCCGCACTCCGGGCAGACCATCAGAGCGTTCATCTCGTAGGTGTACTCACTGGAGCACTTCGGACACGGAGGCAGGTTGTTGCTCATTCACGCAGGTTTCTGGACGTCGGGAAGCGGGGGCACCCTGGGGTGGACCGGTTGGCCGACCGACGGGCACCCGCGCGATGGAGTAGCCACAATAACAAATTGCAAAAGTCTGCAAGTCACTACATTCCAGGTGGAGGCGTCGCGCGTAGCTGCCCGGTGATCCCCGTGCCGCCCAGCACTCCGGCGGTGGGTCGCAGAATCGTTGAATTGCAAAAGTCTGCAATTTCATAGATGCTGCGTATGTTGTGCCCGTAGGTAGCCGCGGGCACAGCACCAGGCGTTTGCCCCGTTCGGGGGTGGTGAGAAGGGTGCGAGACCGTGTCGGTTCCGCTGTATCAGGCCAAGGCCGAGTTCTTCCGGATGCTCGCGCACCCGGTGCGGATAAGGGTTCTGGAGCTGCTGCAGGACGGGCCGATGCTGGTGCGGGACTTGCTGGCCGCGATCGAGGTCGAGCCCTCCGCCCTGTCCCAGCAGCTCGCGGTCCTGCGCCGGTCGGGGATCGTCACCTCGGCCCGTGACGGCGCGACGGTCGTCTACGAGCTGGCGGGCGGGGACGTGGCGCAGCTGATGCTGGCGGCGCGGCGGATCCTGACCGAGGTCCTGACGGGGCAGAGCGTTCTGCTGGAGGAACTGCGCGAGTCCGAGGTTGCAGCCTCGTGAGCGTGAACACTGCGGTGACGGCCGTGCTGGGCCGGGTCCGCTCCGTCCTGCCCGCCCGGGCGGACTACGCGGTGATGGCCAGCAGCCCCCGCCGGGACCTGCTGGCCGGCCTGACCGTGGCGATCGTCGCCCTTCCCCTCGCGCTCGGGTTCGGGGTCTCCTCAGGTCTGGGCGCGGAGGCGGGACTGGCCACCGCCGTGGTCGCGGGTGCGCTCGCCGCCTTGTTCGGCGGGTCGAACCTCCAGGTGTCCGGGCCGACCGGTGCGATGACCGTGGTCCTGGTGCCGATCGTCGCGGAGTACGGCCCCGGCGGCGTCCTCACCGTAGGTCTGATGGCCGGTGTCCTGCTGGTCGGTCTCGCGCTGCTGCGGGCCGGGCAGTACATGCGGTACGTGCCGGCACCGGTGGTGGAGGGCTTCACCCTGGGGATCGCGTGCGTGATCGGCCTGCAGCAGATACCCAACGCGCTCGGCATCGAGAAGCCGGAGGGCGAGAAGGTCCTGATCGTGGCCTGGCGGGCGTTCGTGGAGTTCGTGGCCTTCCCGAACTGGACGGCGATCGGCCTATCCGTGGGTGTCGCGGCGATGATGCTGGCCGGCGCCCGGTGGAAGCCGACGGTCCCGTTCTCGATCGTCGCGGTCATTGCCGCCACCGCGGTTGCCCAGCTCTTCCACCTGGACGCGGCGCCCCCGATCGGTGACCTTCCCTCTGGGCTCCCCGCACCGTCCCTGGCCTTCCTCGACGCTTCCACATTCGGGTCGCTGCTGGCGCCGGCGGTCGCGGTCGCGGCCCTCGCCGCGCTGGAGTCCCTGCTGTCCGCGACGGTGGCGGACGGGATGACGGTGGGGCAGCGGCACGACCCGGACAAGGAACTGTTCGGGCAGGGCGTCGCCAACCTCGCGGCCCCGCTGTTCGGCGGCGTGCCCGCCACCGCTGCCATCGCCCGGACCGCGGTCAACGTCCGTACCGGCGCCTCCTCCCGGCTGGCCGCACTCACCCACGCCGCGGTACTCGCGGCGATCGTGTTCGCCGCCGCCCCCCTCGTCTCGAAGATCCCGCTCGCGGCGCTGGCGGGCGTGCTGTTGGCGACGGCGATTCGCATGGTGGAGGTCGGCTCGCTGCGCGCGATGGCGAAGGCGACCCGCTCGGATGCCGTCGTGCTCGTCCTGACCGCCGCGTCCACCCTGGTTCTCGACCTCGTGTACGCGGTGATCATCGGCCTCGTCGTCGCGGGAGCCCTCGCCTTGAAGGCGGTGGCGAACCAGGCCCGGATGGAGCAGGTTGACTTCCGCCCGGACCTGCCTGGCGAGCACAGCGACGAGGAACACGCCCTGCTCGCCGAGCACATCGTGGCCTACCGCATCGACGGACCGCTCTTCTTCGCCGGCGCCCACCGCTTCCTCCTCGAACTCTCCGAGGTCGCCGACGTGAAGGTGGTGATCCTGCGCATGGCGCGGGTGACCACCCTGGACGCCACCGGCGCCCTCGTCCTGAAGGACGCGGTGGAGAAGCTGAACCGGCGCGGCATCGCCGTGATGACCTCCGGTATCCGGCCCGGCCAGCGCCAGGCCCTGGACGCCGTGGGCGCCCTGGAACTGCTGCGCCTGGAGGGCCGCGAGTACGCCACCACCCCGGAGGCGATCGCCGGCGCCCGTAAGTACCTGGAACAGACGGGACTGCTGCCCCGTCCGCATCACCGACCGCACCGCATCCGGAAGGCCGCGCGATGACCGTCCCCGCCGACCTCCGCATGATCGAGGTCTCCGGCACCGAGGCCCTGTGGCTCCTCGAAGGCTCCGCCCAGGGCCGGCTCGTCTACGTCCAGCGGGAGGTGGCCGTCGTACGGCCCGCCGCACACGTGATGGACTACGGACGCCTCGTCGTCCGAGCCCCCGTACAGGCCGCCACGATTCCCGGCCGGGCGCTGCTGACCTACCAGGTGGACGAGATCCGCAGCCCGGCCGGCACCGGCTGGACGGTCAGCGCTCACGGGCCGGCGGACGTCATCGCCGACCCCGACGAAGCCGCCCACTACCGGCGTACCCTGCCCGGCTGGGCCCACGGTCCGCACGACACCCTGCTGCGCCTGCACCCGCAGTCCGTGTCCGGCTTCCGTCTGGCCCGTACGGTCTCGGGGGCGGGCCAGTGAGTGTTCAGGCCGAGGCGATGCCCTACCGGCACGTGCTGGACGTGCCGGCCATGGGCTCTGCTGTGCGCATCGCCCGCGAGACCACCGATCTGGTCCTCGTGGAATGCGGGGTGGGCCTTCGCCATCCGAGCGTGGGACCGGCCCTGCTGATCATGGCCGAGTTGGTCACCAACGCCGTCCGGCACGCCGCGGTGGCCTCACCGATGATCACCGTGACCTACGCCCACGGACCCGGCGCCTTTGCGTTCGCCGTCCACGACCGTCACCCCCACCAGCCCGCTCTGTTCGGCGTGCTCGGCACCGCGCCGGGCAGCGGCCTGGCCATGGTGGTGCAGCTGACGATGGAGCTCGGCGGCACCGCTGTCGTGCGGGCGGATGCGGACGGGCGTGGCAAGGCCATCTGGATCACCCTTCCCTTGTGATGTCGAGGAGCTGACGATGACGATTGAATGGCGCTACACCACCCATCAGGACCTGGGCGTGTTGTCCCTGGCCGGGTATCTCGGCGTGGACGCCACCGACCGATTCGCCGGCGCGATCGGCTGGGCGCTCGCCCGGGGCACCGGCCCGGTCATCCTGGACCTGACCGGTCTGCTGGGTTGGTCGGCCGGCGGGCAGATCGCCGTCGCCCAGGCCGCCCGCCGCCTCGGCGAGAGCGGACGCCGACTCGAGCTCGCCGCGATCCCCGCCGACGGCTCGCTCGTCCCCGATGCGACCTGCCCGCCCGTGCCCGTCCACTGCGACCTCGCCGCCGCTCTGGCAGCTCACGGAACTCGCGGGACGGTCAAGCAGTGGACCACCGACGACTGGCCCACCTCGCAGTCGCCCGAGGAACCCGCCCTCACCTGAGACCAGCACCACCCTCCACGAGAACGGCGAAGGGCACCTGCATCATGAGCGGCATGTCGAATGTCACGGAAGCACCCCGCCGGGTCCATGAATTGCACGGCTCTGCAATTGTGGAGGTCGCGAAGTATCAAGAGGGGTGAACGGATGCCCCTACGAAGGAACGGTTCCCGGTGGATGAGATGGGCAGTCAGGACAGAGGTACCCAGGTGAGCACGCCGCTGTACCAGCTGAAGGCGGAGTTCTTCAAAACTCTGGGGCACCCGGTGCGCATCCGCGTCCTGGAGCTCCTGTCCGAACGCGAGCACGCGGTCGCCGAGATGCTGCCCGAGGTAGGGGTCGAGGCCGCGAGCCTCTCCCAGCAGCTGGCCGTCCTGCGCAAGGCCAACCTGGTGATCACCCGCCGGGAAGGCTCGAACGTCCACTACAGCCTCACCCATCCCCAGATCGCCGAGCTCCTGCGGGTCGCCCGCGGCATCCTCTCCGGCGTCCTGGAGGGCCAGGCCGAACTCCTGGCCGACCTCAAGGCCGGCCGCCACACCTGAATGGTGCCCCACGGTGCCGGCCCTGCTGGGCCGGCACCCCACATGTGGCGGCCGCCTTCCGTCAGTGCGGGTTCAACGCGCTTCTGACACCGGAAGACGGCCGCTCTCTCGCATGTCGAACCCGTACTGCCAGGCGCGCCTGGATTTCAGCTCGGCCCCAGTCTCACTTCTGGGCGTGCTGGCCCAGGTAGAACAGCAACCAGATGAACCCGGCGAACACATGCGTGCCGAAGATGTAGAAGAAGGCCCGCATCGCGACGCCCTTCTCCTTCCACTTCTCGTGCTCCGCAGCCGTGTCCTTCTCTGGCGGGTTGTCCGTCATGATGCGTCTCCCTTCCCGGCGCTCGGCTCCCCGACCGGGCCGCGGCGCGGGCGGACGAGAACCTGCATGCCGTGCTCGCTTGTGTACTCGATGACGGCAGCGACCTCGCCGACCTCGACCGTGCGGACCTCCGGCTCAGGGCCGGTGCCGGGGTGAGTGATCTCGTACAACTGGACGGCCTCTCTGCTGCTGGTCACGGCGTGCCTTCCGAAAGGATGAAGCGCACGACAACCGTCTTGCCGCACCCACCGGAAGAAGGCTCGATACGGACGTCACCACCGAACGTCCGCGCCAGGTCAGCCACCGTGCGCAGCCCCTGCCCGACGGCCCGGCCGGCATCGGCCGGCGTTATCGGGCGCGCGTCCAGGTCCCCGGCGGAGGCCACAAGCAGGTGCTCGGTCATGTGGAGGGTGACTTCTGCGTCCGGTGAGTGCTGAGCGTGCCGGACGGCGTTGGTCACCAGCTCGCTGACCACCAAGAGCACGGCCCCGAAGAGCGCCGAGGAGCTCTCCAGCCCGAAGAGGACCAGAGAGCGTTCGCTGCGCTCGCGCGCGGCCCGCACGGAACCCGGCACCAGCGGCACCGTCCGCACGTGCTTGCGTGTCTCGACAGCCGTCTGCCCGCGGGGGTGTCTGGCCATCACCGACACCCCAGGCCCGCCGAAGGCACGGCGAGGTTCATCGGCTGTCCCCGGCGTCGGTGGCCACGCCGTGATCATGGGCCACGCGCAGCGCGTCCTCCAGCTCCTCCGCGGCCTGTGCCTCCTCGAAGGCGTCGTCAGCCTCGTTCGCAGCATGGAGACGAGCCCGCGCCACACGGACCCGTTCCAGCGCCGCTTCCTCGAACCCGGCCACACCGCAGCCCCCGTCCACCATATCCAGGATTAATAAATTGCATAACTCTGCAAGTCTAGCGGGTGCGGGTCCGCCGGGAAGCTCACCGACCATGGCTGGTCAGGGCACCTTGCGCACCAGCTGGCTGGTCAGCTCGTAGCGTGCACCGACGATGGCCAGGCAACCGTCAGCGACCCGAGCGGCGAGGTCCGGCTCGGCGGTAAGGCGCGCCCGGACCCGGCGCACGTTCTCGGTGACCGCCGCGTCGATCCGGGCCTCGCCCTCAAGCCCGTGATCGATCGCCGGCCGGATCCGCTCTGCCAGGTAGCGGATGTGTGCCGGGAGCTCGCCGCCAGCCTCGGCGTGGACTGCAGCGGCGACCGCTCCGCACCCCTGATGACCCAGGACGACGATCAGCGGGACGCCCAGTTCCAGCACCCCGTACGCGATGCTGCCCAAGACCGCTTCGTCCAGGACCTCACCCGCCGACCGCACGGTCAGCAGATCACCCAGCCCCTGGTCGAAGACCAACTCCGGCGGCACCCGCGAGTCCACGCACCCCAGGACCACCGCAAACGGGTGCTGCCCACCCACCAGCTCCCGGCGCACGTTCCCGGCACGGTCCGGATGGCTCTCGTGAAACGTTCGCCACCGCCGGTTCCCCGCCACCAGCTCACGCCACGCATGCCCTGGCCCGCACGGCTGCGACCCGCCAACGGCTGCCGCCCCGGCTCGCGCCCCCGGGGCTGCCGACGCCCCGCATACCAGCCCCACCCCTAACGCCATCGCCCCGCTCAACCCCACACGCACCAGTCGGCGACGCGCGACAGGCACCTCTGACCCACAGCCAGGATCGACACTCATGTCCGAACAAGCTAGACGCCTCCCATGCCTGGGTGGCGGGCGCAGGCCCGGCCTTGAGCAAGATTTGGCCCACTCCACCTCAGGATCGGCCGGCCCTCTCCGTGGACTGCGCGCCTTCAGTCCGAACCCGCGACCAGTGCCTCGCCGAGCGGGGTGCGCCGGTAGAGCACCGACCGTCCGGACCGGGCGCGGACGAGCAGCCCCGCGCCTCGCAGGACGGCGAGGTGGTCTCCTACCGCGCCGGGTGCCATGGCGAGGCTTCGGGCGAGGTGGCTGGTACTGGCCGGGGCGTCCAGAGCCAGCAACGGCCGGGCTCGAGCCCGGCCGACCAGGGCGGTCAGCGCGTCCGGTTGGGGGTGCCTCTATGGGGAGTGTTCAATGATCGGCAGGCCGACGACCACGAAGCTGTACGGGTCCGCGTCCAAGAATCTGGACGGTGTGCCGTTTGCTGATGAGGATGAGGCGTTCACCTTTGGCCTCGACCGTGAGTCCGACGTGCGGAACCATCGGGGCGGGAGGGGGGTCGCCCCGATCAGCATGGCGGACTACTGCGACCTCTGGTTCGAAGGGGTCAGTCTGCGCAGCAACTCCATGAGGTCTTCTCGGCAACGTGATGGTTGCGGTGCGTGACAGCTTGCGGGTGGCCTGGGTGATGACCCGACGTCAGACATGCGTGAAGCCCCTGGT
>NZ_JBHYMF010000212.1:0-11129 GCF_042742855.1 Streptomyces sp. NPDC058877
GTTGAGGACCGTGCGGACCTCGGGGGTGAGGTGCTCGGAGATCTTGGCGAACTGCTCGTCCGTGAGCCCGTCCAACTCCTTGTCCTCCGACTCGGCGACCTTCACGCACTCGCCGGCCACCTCGTGCGCCACCCGGAACGGAACGCCCTGCTTGACCAACCACTCGGCGATGTCGGTGGCGAGCGAGAAGCCGGCAGGGGCCAACTCCTCCATGCGTTCCCGGTTGACGGTGAGCGTCGCCATCATCCCGGTGAAGGCGGGCAGCAGGACCTCCAACTGGTCACAGGAGTCGAAGACCGGCTCCTTGTCCTCCTGAAGGTCCCGGTTGTAGGCGAGCGGGAGCGCCTTGAGGGTGGCCATCAGGCCGGAGAGGTTTCCGATGAGGCGCCCGGACTTGCCGCGGGCCAGCTCGGCGATGTCGGGGTTCTTCTTCTGCGGCATGATCGACGATCCGGTGGAGAAGGCGTCGTGCAGCGTCACGAAGGAGAACTCCTTCGTGTTCCAGATGATGACCTCTTCGGCGATCCGCGAGAGGTTGACGCCGATCATCGCCGTGATGAAGGCGAATTCGGCGACGAAGTCACGGGAGGCCGTGCCGTCGATCGAGTTGCCGACCGAACCCCGCTCGAAACCGAGGTCCTTCGCCACCGCCTCGGGGTCGAGCCCGAGGGAGGAGCCGGCGAGGGCGCCGGAGCCGTAGGGCGAGACGGCCGTCCGGGTGTCCCACTGCCGGAGTCGCTCCGCGTCACGGGAGAGGGACTGCGCATGGGCGAGGACGTGGTGGGCGAAGAGCACCGGCTGGGCGTGCTGGAGGTGCGTCCGCCCCGGCATGGCGACGTCCGGGTGCGCCTCGGCGAGCCCGACCAGGGCGTCCTGGAGGTCGGCGATCAGACCGCCGATGATCCGGGAGTGGTCACGCAGGTACATCCGGAAGAGCGTGGCCACCTGGTCGTTCCGGGAGCGGCCGGCGCGCAGCTTGCCGCCGAGTTCGGCACCGAGCCGCTCCAGGAGGCCCCGCTCCAGGGCCGTGTGGACGTCCTCGTCGGCGATGGTGCCGACGAAGGAGCCGTCGGCGACGTCCGCCTCCAGCCGGTCGAGCCCGGCGAGCATGCGGGTCAGCTCGTCTTCGGTGAGCAGGCCGGCCTTGTGCAGCACACGGGCGTGGGCCCGAGAGCCGGCGATGTCGTACGGGGCCAGGCGCCAGTCGAAGTGGACCGAAGCGGACAGCTTCGCCAGGGCCTCGGCGGGGCCATCGGCGAACCGTCCGCCCCAGAGCCGAACGTCACCGTTGTTGCTGCTCACTACTGCTCCTCGATCAGGCGTGGGCGGAGGACGCGAGGTCGACCTTGATGGGTATAACTATGCAGAGTGCCGTATGTTTTGTCAATGAAGGCGTTCGCCCCCGGCTCCCGGTCCGAAAACCAGGGGTGCGACCCCGCTTCCCCGTCCTACGCTCCCCCGCATGGAAGACACGACCGCAGGGGCGGTTCGACTGGCTCGGGGCGCACCGCTCGCCTCGGTCATCGACACCTCGGACGCCAGCGCCTGGACGGGGCTCGACCTGGCCGTCCGACACCTCGCCCGCACCCGCCCGTCCGCGCTGTCGGGCCACGCCTGGGCAACCGGTCGCCGTTTCCACTGGCCCTGGGACGCCCCCCTGCCCTCCCTGGACCTGTCGCGCCGCGCACCCGACGGGTCGGCGCTCGCCGTGGCCCTGTGCCACCCCGACGGCCGGGTGCGCGAGGCGGCGCTCCGCCGTGCGGCACGCCTCCCCCCACCGGCCCTCCACCCCCTGCTCCCCCTGGTGGCGATCCGCTGCGCGGATTGGTCGGCCACGGTCCGCGAACCGGCCCGCGAGCTGCTGCGGACCGCACTGCCCGGTGTCGGAGCGGAGGCGATCGCCCCCCTCGCGGCAGTCGTCCTGCGGATCTCCGCCCGTCGCCGGGGAGGAGCCGCCGGGGCCCTGCTGGAGGCCCTGCTCCGGGAGTGCCCGGTGTCCGTCCTCGACGCCGTCCTCGCGAGCGGGGACCGGGCGTCCCGGCGCACGGCGCACCGGATCGCGGTCGAGCGACGGCTCCTCTCCCCCGCACGGCTGGCGGCCACCGCTGCCGGAGACCCGGACATGGTCGTCCAGGACGTCTGCGCGAACGGAGTCGTCGCCGGGGTGACACCGGAGACCGGGGACGAGCTCCTCGGCCCCCTGCTGGGCTCCAAGCACCCCCGGGTGCGGGCGGCCGGCGTGACGGCCCTGCGTCGGGCCGGTCGCCCCGACGAGGCGACGGCGTTCCTCACGGACCGGTCGGGCCTGGTGCGGGCGTGCGCCCGTTATGTGTTGCGGCAGTCCGGCATCGACGCCGTCGCGCGCTACGCGTCCTTGTGCTCGGGCGCCACAGTGCCCCCGGCCGCACCGCTCGGGCTCGCCGAGTGCGGAACCCGCGAGGACTCCGCCCTGCTGTGGGAGCTCACCGGACACCCGCACCCGGGCGTCCGCGCGCACGCCGTGGCCGGCCTGCGGGTGCTGGGCGGGGTGAGCCCCGCGCACCTGGAGCCGCTGCTCGACGACCCGGCGCCCGGGGTCGTGCGGGAGACGGCGACCGCCCTGCTGCCGTGGGCGAACCAACTGTCGGCGACGGACCTGCGGGCGCGGCTCGGGGCGGACCGTCCCCGACACGTACGGATGGCCGCGTTCCGGCTGTTCACCGCACGTGGCGGCCCGGAGTTGCGCGAGGTCGCCCGGTCGCTGGACGACGACGCCGAGCCGAAACTGCGCACCAACGCCCTTGCACTCCTGGGGAACTGGTGACCGGACCGCTCGGGACCGTTCCGGTTCCCGTCGCCCACGGGTGGCGGGTGAAAGGATGCGATCATGGGAAAGACATACGAACACATCGACGGGCGGCTTCGGGCCTTCATCGAGGAGCAGCCGGTGTTCTTCACCGCAACCGCTCCCCTCTCCGGAGAGGGTCATGTCAACCTCTCCCCCAAAGGGCGCGCCGGCACCCTGATCGTCATCGACGAACTGACCCTCGCCTACGTCGACTTCGGCGGCAGCAGCGCCGAAACGATCGCGCATCTGCGGGAGCCGGGCAACGGCCGGATCACCCTCATGTGGACCGCTTTCTCCGGACCTCCGACGGTGGTCCGGGTGCACGGCCGGGGAGAGGCCGTGCTCCGCGACGACCCCCGCTGGTCCGAACTGTTCGCGCGCTTCCCGGCCGAGGCCGTTCGGGGGCAGGGCAGTGCACGGGCGATCGTCCTGGTGCACGCCCGACGGGTCAGCGACTCCTGCGGGTTCGCCGTCCCGCTGATGGAGTACCGGGAAGACCGGTCGCTGCACGCCGAGTACTTCAACCGGAAGACGGACGAGGAGTTCGGCGCGTACTGCGCGCGCAAGGAGCACATCGCCACCAGCCTGGACGGACTGCCGGCGCTCCCCCTGCCGCTTCCCCCGCTCCCCGCGGCGCCCGCCGAATAGCCCCGCCCGACGGGCGGGGGCTGCCGTGCGGCCCTAGCGTCGCGGCCATGCGCACCCTTCTCGTCCTCGCCGCCCTGCTCTCCCTGGGCGCCGCGCCCTCACCCGCGCCCCTGCCCGTGCGGATGGCCGACACCGGAGGGGGAACGCAGCTGATCACTGCGGAGGCCGCGGACGCGAAGGCCACCACGGGCACGTTGACCTGGTGGGAACGGCGCGGCTGGCGCTGGGTGCGGGTGGGGGCGGCACCGGCCCGGTTCGGGTCGAAGGGGCTCGTCGAGGGCGCCTCGCGGCAGCAGGGCACGAGCACCACCCCCACCGGGCTCTACCGGCTGCCGTACGCCTTCGGCATCCGGTCCGCCCCCGCCGGCACCCGCCTCCGGTACGCCCCGGTCACCGAGCACTCCTGGTGGTGCCAGGACAACGCCTCCCACGCGTACAACCGCTGGGTCGAGGGGTTGCCCGACGACTGCCGGGCGACCGAGGCCGAGCACCTCGTCTCGTACACCGGCCAGTACGCGCACGCGATCGTCATCGGCTTCAACTACGAACGGCCGGTGCGCGGACGCGGAGCGGGAATCTTCCTGCACGTCAACGGCACCGGGGCGACCGCCGGTTGCATCTCGGTGCCGGAGGACGCCATGCGCGCGGTCCTCGCCTGGGCGGACCCCGCGCGCCGACCGCACATCGCCGTCGGAACGCATGGCGGTCCGACGGCGATCGCACGGTACTGAGCCGGGCCCGGCACCGGCGGGAACTACTTCTGGGCCAGCCTCAGCAGGTGGTCGGCGAGGGCCTGGCCGCCGACCGGATCGCGGCTGATGAGGAGCAGGGTGTCGTCACCCGCGATCGTGCCGAGAATGGCGTGCAGTTCGGCCTGGTCGATGGCCGACGCGAGGAACTGTGCGGCCCCCGGAGGGGTCCGCAGCACCACCAGGTTGGCGGAGGCCTCGGCGGAGATCAGCAGTTCGCCGGAGAGGCGGCGCATGCGCTCCTCCTTGGCGGACTCGCCGAGCGGTGCCTGCGGGGTGCGGAAACCGCCCTCGCTGGGCACCGCGTAGATCAGCTCGCCCCCCGTGTTGCGGATCTTCACCGCGCCCAGCTCGTCGAGGTCACGGCTGAGCGTCGCCTGGGTGACGCTCAGGCCGTCGTCCGCGAGGAGCTTGGCGAGCTGGCTCTGTGAGCGCACCGGTTGCCGGTTGAGGATGTCGACGATCCTGCGGTGGCGTGCGGTGCGGGTCTGGGGAACGGACGGCCCCGCCCCAGGCTCCGCCTGGGGGGACCCCCAGTGCTCGTTCTCCTGCGCGTCGGTCATCGTCGTCTCATTCTCCGGTTCGTCCTTGCCCGTTCGCCTCGTCCAGGACCCCGGGCAGCGCCTGGAGGAAGGCGTCCGCCTCGGCGTCGGTGAGGACCAGCGGAGGCATGATCCGTACGACGTCGGGGGCGGGCGCGTTCACCAGGAGACCCGCGTCCTGGGCCGCCTGCTGCACCTGGGGTGCGAGGGGCCCGGTGAGCACGATACCCAGCAGGAGGCCCGCGCCACGGACATGGGAGACCAGCGGATGGTCCAGCCCTTCGATTCCCTGGCGCAGTTTCTCCCCCACCGCCTTCACGTGGTCGAGGGCCGCGTCGGCGCCGAGGGTGTCCAGGACGGCGAGTCCAGCGGCGCAGGCGACCGGGTTGCCGCCGAAGGTGGTGCCGTGGTGACCGGGCGCGAAGAGTTCGGCCGCCTCGCCGAAGGCGACGGTCGCGCCGAGCGGAAGTCCGCCGCCGAGCCCCTTGGCCAGGGTCACGACGTCGGGCTCGACGCCCTCGTGGGCCTGGTGCTCGAACCAGTGGCCGCACCGGCCGATGCCGGTCTGCACCTCGTCGAGGACGAGCAGGGTGCCGGTGGCGCGGGTGATCTCCCGAGCGGCCGTGAGGTAGCCGGGCGGCGGGACGACGACGCCGTTCTCACCCTGGATCGGCTCGATGATGACGAAGGCGGTGTCCACGGTGACCGCGGCCCGCAGCGCCTCCACGTCCCCGTACGGAACGTGGGTGACGTCGCCGGGCAGCGGCAGGAAGGGCGTCTGCTTGCCGGGCTGGCCGGTCAGGGCGAGGGAGCCCATGGTCCGGCCGTGGAAACCGCCGTCGGTGGCGACCATGTGGGACCTGCCGGTGAGCCGGCCGATCTTGAACGCGGCCTCGTTCGCCTCGGCGCCCGAGTTGGAGAAGAAGACCTTGCCGGAGCGCCCGAAGAGCCCGAGGAGCCGCTCGGCGAGCACGACGGGCGGCTCGGCGACGAACAGGTTGGACACGTGGCCGAGACTCTGGATCTGCCGGGTGACGGCCTCGACGACCGCCGGGTGGGCGTGGCCGAGGGCGTTGACGGCGATGCCGCCGACGAAGTCCAGGTACTCCTTGCCCGCGGCGTCCCAGACCTTGGCGCCCTCACCCCGGACGAGCGGCAGCTTGGGGGTGCCGTAGTTGTTCATGAGCGAGCCCTGCCACCGCCGGGTCAGCTCGACGTTGTCCGTCATTTCTCCCCCTGATCGTCCGTGCCGTCCGGCACGACCATCGTGCCGATGCCCTCGTCGGTGAAGATCTCCAGCAAGATCGAGTGCGGGACCCTGCCGTCGATCACGCGGGCCGTGGTGACACCGTTGCGCACGGCGTGCAGACAGCCCTCCATCTTGGGGACCATGCCGCTGGAGAGCTCGGGCAGTAGCTTCTCCAACTGGCTCGCGGTCAGCTTGCTGATGACCTCGTCGCTGTTCGGCCAGTCCTCGTAGAGGCCCTCGACGTCGGTCAGGACCATCAGGGTCTCGGCACCCAGCGCCGCAGCGAGTGCCGCAGCCGCCGTATCAGCATTGACGTTGTAGACATGTCCGTCGTCCTGGGAGCGGGCGATGGAGGAAACGACCGGGATCCGGCCGTCCTCCAGGAGCGCCTTGATGGCACCGGTGTCGATGGCGGTGATCTCGCCGACCCGGCCGATGTCGATCGCCTCGCCGTTGATGACCGGCTGGTGCTTGGTGGCGGTCATGGTGCGGGCGTCCTCGCCGGTGAGCCCGATGGCGAGCGGGCCGTGTTGGTTGAGCAGGCCGACGAGCTCGCGCTGCACCCGGCCGGCGAGGACCATCCGGACGACGTCCATCGCCTCGGGGGTGGTGACCCGCAGTCCCGCCTTGAACTCGCTGACCAGGCCGGCCTGGTCGAGGGCGGCGTTGATCTGGGGTCCGCCTCCGTGCACCACGACCGGCTTGAGTCCGGCGTGGTGCAGGAAGACGATGTCCTGGGCGAACGCCGCCTTGAGGTCCTCGTCGATCATGGCGTTGCCGCCGAACTTCACGACGACGGTCTTGCCGTGGTGGCGGGTGAGCCAGGGCAGGGCTTCGATGAGGGTCTGGGCCTTCGGGAGGGCGGTGTGCTTCCGCGCGGTGTTGCTCATGACGAGTACGCGCTGTTCTCGTGGACGTAGTCGGCGGTGAGGTCGTTCGCCCAGATGACGGCGGCCTCGGAGCCGGCCGCGAGGTCGACCGTGATGGTGACCTCCCGGAAGCGCATGTCGACGAGGTCGCGGTCCTCCCCGAAGGAGCCGTTCTTGCAGACCCAGACGCCGTTGATGGCGACGCACAGGCGGTCGGGCTCGAAGGCGGCCCGCGTGGTGCCGATCGCCGAGAGCACCCGCCCCCAGTTGGGGTCCTCGCCGTGGATGGCGCACTTGAGGAGGTTGTTGCGGGCGATGGACCGGCCCACCTCGACGGCGTCGTCCTCGGTCGCGGCGTTGGTCACCTCGATGCGGATGTCCTTGCTGGCGCCTTCGGCGTCCCCGATGAGCTGACGGGCGAGGTCCTCGCAGACGGCCCGTACGGCTTCGGCGAACTCGTCCTGCGCGGGGGCGGCTCCGGAGGCGCCGGAGGCGAGGAGGAGGACCGTGTCGTTGGTGGACATGCAGCCGTCGGAGTCGACCCGGTCGAAGGTGAGCCGGGTGGCGGTGCGCAGGGCACCGTCCAGGCTCTCGGCGTCGACGTCGGCATCGGTGGTGAGGACGACGAGCATGGTGGCGAGGCCCGGGGCGAGCATGCCCGCGCCCTTCGCCATGCCACCGACCGTCCAGCCGTCCTTGGTCACCACGGAGGTCTTGTGGACGGTGTCGGTGGTCTTGATGGCGATGGCGGCCTTCTCGCCGCCGTGCTCGGAGAGCTGGGCGACGGCCGTCTCGACGCCGGGGAGCAGCTTGTCCATCGGGAGGAGGACGCCGATGAGTCCGGTGGAAGCGACGGCGACCTCTCCGGCGCCCACCTCCGCACCCTGCGCGCTGAGGACTTCGGCGACCTTCTCGGCGGTGGCGTGGGTGTCCTGGAATCCCCTCGGACCGGTGCAGGCGTTGGCGCCTCCGGAGTTGAGGACGACGGCGGTCAGCTCCCCGTCGGAGAGAACCTGCTGGGACCAGGCGACGGGCGCGGCCTTGACGCGGTTGGAGGTGAAGACTCCCGCGGCGGCGCGGCGGGGCCCGGTGTTGACCACGAGGGCCAGGTCCGGGTTGCCGTTCTCCTTGATCCCGGCGGCGATGCCCGCCGCCGTGAATCCCTTCGCTGCGGTGACGCTCACGGAGCGACTCCAATCGTGGAAAGTCCGGTGTCCTCGGGCAGGCCGAGGGCGATGTTCATGCTTTGCACCGCGCCGCCGGCGGTGCCCTTGGTGAGGTTGTCGATGGCGCTGATCGCGATGATCCGGTTCGCGCCGGCGTCGTGCGTGACCTGCACCTGAACGGCATTGGAACCGTAGACGGACGCAGTGGCCGGCCACTGCCCCTCGGGGAGCAGACGGACGAAGGGCTCGTCCGCGTAGGCCTTCTCGTACGCGGCCCGCACGGTCTCGGCGGTGACGCCAGGCTTCGCGGCGGCCGTGCAGGTGGCGAGGATGCCACGGGGCATCGGGGCCAGGGTCGGCGTGAAGGAGACGGTGACCCGCTCCCCCGCCGGTCCGCTGAGGTTCTGGATCATCTCGGGCGTGTGGCGGTGGCCTCCCCCGACGCCGTACGGGGACATGCTGCCCATGACCTCGCTGCCGAGCAGGTGCGGCTTGAGCGCCTTGCCCGCACCGGACGTGCCGGAGGCGGCGACGATCACGGCCTCGGGCTCGGCCAGGCCGTTCGCGTACGCCGGGAAGAGGGCGAGCGAGACGGCGGTCGGGTAACAGCCGGGGACCGCAACGCGCTTGGACCCCTCCAGCGCGGCGCGGGCCCCCGGCAGCTCCGGAAGGCCGTAGGGCCAGGTGCCGGCGTGCGGGGAGCCGTAGTAGGCCTCCCAATCGGCCGGGTCCTTGAGGCGGAAGTCGGCTCCCATGTCCACGACGAGGACGTCGGACCCGAGCTGCTCGGCGACGGCGGCGGACTGACCGTGCGGCAGGGCCAGGAAGACCACGTCGTGCCCGGCGAGCCCTTCGGCCGTGGTGGGTGCGAGGACGCGGTCGGCGAGCGGAAGCAGGTGGGGCTGGAGGGCCCCGAGTCGCTGGCCGGCGTTGGAGTGCCCGGTCAGCGTCCCGATCTCCACGTGGGGGTGGGCGAGGAGGAGACGCAGGAGCTCTCCGCCCGCGTATCCGCTCGCACCCGCCACTGCTACTCGTACCGTCATCGAAACCCTCCTCATGAATGGCATGACTATACGTGGATCCGAACTTTTATGCAATGAAGCGAGGGCCCCGACGGTTCAAGCCGAACGGGCGGGCACGTCGAGCGGCACGCAGGGGTGGCGCGCGAGCCGCACCACCCCCTCCGCACACCCGACCAGGGCGAGCGCCCGCGCAGGGGTGAGGTCGGCACGGCGGGCGAGCACCACGGCGATGCCGTCGCCCGCGACGCACGCCGGGCGGTCGACCGGCTCGGACCGCAGGGCGGGATCGGCGGCGAGTCCGCACCGCACGGGTCGCGCGGGCACCGCACCCGGGGCGCGGGGCGAGTTCGAGGGTTTCGCCGCCGCCGGTCCGCGGGGCGCGGCGTCCGGGCGAACGCCCGGCACCCGACTCCGCTGCCGCCGGACGGGGCGCGGACCGGTACACGGGCGCCGCGGGCCACCGCCCCGCCCGGACGAATCGCCCCGCCCTCCGTCACGGCGACGCCGAGGACCCCGCTTCACGCGAGGCCCTTTGCATGACCATGCGAGATGATGCATACTCTTCCCATGTCCAAGGTCCTCACTTCCCTGCCCGCCGGCGAGCGCGTCGGCATCGCCTTCTCCGGCGGCCTCGACACCTCCGTCGCCGTCGCATGGATGCGCGACAAGGGCGCCATCCCGTGCACCTACACCGCCGACATCGGCCAGTACGACGAGCCCGACATCGCCTCGGTGCCCGGCCGCGCCAAGACCTACGGTGCCGAGATCGCGCGTCTGGTCGACTGCCGCGCCGCGCTGGTGGAGGAAGGCCTTGCGGCGCTCACCTGCGGCGCCTTCCACATCCGCTCGGGCGGCCGCGCGTACTTCAACACCACGCCGCTCGGCCGCGCGGTCACCGGCACCCTGCTGGTCCGGGCGATGCTCGAGGACGACGTCCAGATCTGGGGCGACGGCTCGACCTTCAAGGGCAACGACATCGAGCGGTTCTACCGCTACGGTCTGCTCGCCAACCCCCACCTGCGGATCTACAAGCCGTGGCTGGACACGGACTTCGTGACCGAGCTCGGTGGCCGCAAGGAAATGTCGGAGTGGCTGCTCGCCCACGACCTGCCCTACCGGGACAGCACCGAGAAGGCCTACTCCACCGACGCCAACATCTGGGGCGCCACCCACGAGGCGAAGACCCTGGAGCACCTGGACACGGGCGTGGAGACCGTGGAGCCCATCATGGGCGTCCGCTTCTGGGACCCCTCGGTCGAGATCGCCACCGAGGACGTCACGATCGGCTTCGACCAGGGCCGCCCGGTCACCGTCAACGGCAAGGAGTTCCACTCCCCCGTCGACCTGGTGATGGAGGCGAACGCCATCGGCGGCCGTCACGGCATGGGCATGTCCGACCAGATCGAGAACCGGATCATCGAGGCCAAGAGCCGCGGCATCTACGAGGCCCCCGGCATGGCCCTGCTGCACGCGGCGTACGAGCGCCTCGTGAACGCGATCCACAACGAGGACACCCTCGCCCAGTACCACAACGAGGGGCGGCGCCTCGGCCGGCTGATGTACGAGGGCAGGTGGCTGGACCCGCAGGCGCTCATGGTCCGCGAGTCGCTGCAGCGGTGGGTCGGCGCGGCCGTCACCGGCGAGGTCACGCTGCGGCTGCGCCGGGGCGAGGACTACTCGATCCTCGACACCACGGGCCCGGCGTTCAGCTACCACCCGGACAAGCTGTCGATGGAGCGCACCGAGGACTCGGCCTTCGGACCGGCCGACCGGATCGGCCAGCTCACCATGCGCAACCTGGACATCGCCGACTCCCGGGCCAAGCTGGAGCAGTACGCGGGCATCGGCCTGATCGGCACCTCCAGCCCGGCCATCGGCGCCGCCCAGGCAGCCGCGACCGGCCTGATCGGCGCCATGCCGGAAGGCGGCGCGGAGGCCATCGCCTCCCGCGGCGAGGTCTCGGGCGACGACGAGATGCTGGACCGGGCCGCGATGGAGCTCGGCACGGACTGACGCACGGCACCGCAACCGGCGAAGGGGCCGGCACGACACGAGGG
>NZ_JBHYMF010000213.1:0-11027 GCF_042742855.1 Streptomyces sp. NPDC058877
GCGCTTCCCGGGCCCTCACCCGTTACCGTTCACCCCAGGCGCTTGACCGCGGCCTCGACCCGCTCGTCGGTCGCCGTGAACGCCACCCGCACGAAACGCTTCCCGGCCTCGCCGTAGAAGTCGCCCGGCGCCACCAGGACGCCCCGCTCCGCCAGGTGGGCCACGGTGTCCCAGCACGGCTCGTCCCGGGTCGCCCACAGGTACAGGCTCGCCTCGCTGTGCTCGATCCGGAACCCGTGCGCCTCCAGGGCCGCCCGGAGGGCCGCCCGCCGGGCCGCGTACCGCGTGCGCTGCTCGGCCACGTGCGCGTCGTCACCGAGCGCCGCGACCGTCGCGGCCTGCACCGGCGCGGCCGTCATCATGCCGCCGTGCTTGCGGATCTGGAGGAGCTCGCCGAGGACGGCCGCATCGCCCGCGATGAAGGCGGCCCGGTAGCCGGCCAGGTTGGACCGCTTGGACAGCGAGTGGACCGCGACGATCCCCTCGTACGAACCGCCGCAGACGTCCGGGTGCAGGACCGAGACCGGGTCGGCCTCCCACCCCAGCTCCAGGTAGCACTCGTCGGAGAAGACGAGGATCCCGTGCCGGCGCGCCCAGGCCACGATCCGGGTCAGCTCGTCCTTGGCGAGCACCTTGCCGGTCGGGTTGGACGGGGAGTTGAGCCAGAGCAGCTTGACCGCGGCCGGGTCGAGGTCGGCCACCGGGTCCTCGTAGACGACGGGCGTCGCGCCGCAGAGCCGCGCCCCGACCTCGTACGTGGGGTACGCCAGCCGCGGGTAGGCGACCGCGTCACCGGGACCGAGCCCCAGCTGCGTCGGCAGCCAGGCCACCAGCTCCTTGGAACCGACCACCGGCAGCACGCTCTCGTGGGCGAGGCCCACCGCACCCAGACGCCGCCCGCACCAACCCGTGAGCGCGTCCCTCAGCTCCTTGGTCCCCCACACCGTGGGATAGCCCGGTGAGTCCGCCGCCGCCACCAGGGCCTCCTGGATCAGCGCGGGAACCGGGTCGACGGGCGTGCCGACGGAGAGGTCCACGATTCCGTCGGGGTGCGCCAGGGCCGTCTTCTTGTAGGGCTCCAGCTTGTCCCAGGGGAAGACGGGCAGGCGCGAAGAGACTGCGCTCACGGATTGGCTCACTTCCTGGTGCGTACGGAAAACGCTTCGGCCCCGCACGGCGAACGAGCCGTACGGGACCGAGAGCGGATGATCAGCCGTTCTGCGGCGGCAGGGCGGCGATGAAGGGGTGGTCGCGCTCGATCTCGCCGAGCTTGGAGGCACCACCGGGCGAGCCGAGCTCGTCGAAGAACTCGACGTTCGCCTTGTAGTAGTCCTTCCACTCCTCCGGGGTGTCGTCCTCGTAGAAGATCGCCTCAACCGGGCAGACCGGCTCACAGGCCCCGCAGTCGACGCATTCGTCCGGGTGGATGTACAAGGACCGCTTGCCCTCGTAGATGCAGTCGACGGGGCACTCCTCGATGCACGCCTTGTCCTTGACGTCGACACAAGGCTGCGCGATGACGTAGGTCACGCTGTCGTTCCTCCTCGATAGGGCTGGTCTGCGCGGGAGCGCGGCGTCGTCGATGCCCGCACCTAGTATCTCCGTTCTTGAGGGCGATCCGAACAGGAGGGGCGGAGAAGCTGTGGAAATCACCGGCGGAGGGCGCCTTGAAGTGCGAATTACCAGCGCTGACGTGGGAAAACGTGTCTCCGTTCGGTACGTGACGGAGTCGACGGAAGCGGGCGAAAGGTTCACCGACGCGGTCGGAGTGCTCGCATCATGGGACGCCGGTGTGCTGCTGATCACACGAAAGAGCGGTGAGGGCGTCCGGATCGCGGAATCGACACTGGTCGCGGGCAAGGTCGTGCCGGCCGCCCCGGCCCGCCGCCGGGGCCCCGCGGCCACCTTCCCCGAGCTGGCCCGCGCCACCGCACGCGCCTGGCAGCCGGTCGAGAGCGAGCCCCTCGGCGCATGGACCCTGCGGGCCGCCGGGGGATTCACCCGCCGGGCCAACTCCGCGCTCGCGCTCGGAGATCCGGGGCGGCCCGTCGACGAGGCCCTGGCGCAGGTGCGTGCCTGGTACGCGGACCGGAAGCTACCCGCGTACGTCCAGGCCGCAACCGGCGCCGAGGGCACCCAGGAACTGCTGTGCGCCGCGCTCGACCGGCACGGCTGGCGGCGCGAGGTCTCCGCCGAGGTCCGGATCGCTGCGCTCGCCCCGATCGGTGACCTGGATGCGGACACCTCCGTCGTGCACCTCTCGCGGACGGTCGACGAGCCGTGGCTGCGCCGGTACCAGCGCTCCACGGAGGAGAACCCGGCGGTCCGGTCCGTCCTGGCGTCCGGCCCGAGTGTGTGGTTCGCGTCCGTCGCGGGCACGGGAGGGGTACCGGCAGCGATCGGGCGCTGTGTGGTCGACGGCCGCTGGGCCGGTTTCATGGCGGTCGAGGTCGCCCCCGACGAGCGGCGCCGGGGCCTGGCGACCGCCGTGATGACGGCGCTCGCCCGGCAGGCGCTGGACGAGGGCGCGTCGGCCGCCTGGCTCCAGGTGGAGACGGACAACGACGGTGCGCGGGCGCTGTACGACCGGATGGAGTTCGCACTCCACCACCACTACCACCACTACCGATGGGCGGAGGCGTGACGCAGGACGTACCCCCACCCGACGCGCCGCGGGGCACATCAGGGGGCCCGGACCGGGACGACTGGCGACGGGAGTTCGCCGAGGAGGCCCGGTCGGAGCGCCCCGACCTGGCCCGGCTCTGTCTGCTGATCGGCGCCGTGGCCGACCCCACGGTCACCCGGCACGACCTCGACGAAGCCGAGATCGAACTCGACCGGCTCGCCGGCCTCGTGCCGTACACGACCCGGACCACCGGTGCCTGGGCGGCCGAACTCGCCGCGCTCCTCGGCCGCCGCGAGGGCTTCGAGGGCGTGTCCGCCGACTACCAACGCCTGGAGTCCTCGCTGCTGCACGAAGTGCTCCGGCGCCGCCGGGGCCTGCCGATCCTGCTCTCCGTCGTCTGGATGGAGGTCGCCCGTCGGGCCGGGGCCGCCGTGTACGGGCTCGGCCTGCCCGGCCACTTCGTCGTGGGCTTCGGCGACCCGGCCGATCTGGACCTCGCCGACCCGTTCGCGGGCGGACGGGCCATGACGGGCACGGACGCCGAACTCCTGGTGGCGAGCGCGACGGGCGAGGCGCTCGACCGCTCGATGCTCCGGCCGGCGGAACCCGGCGCGATCGTGCTGCGCGTCCTCAACAACATCCGTGCCTGGGCGGCCCCGCGTCCCGAGCGCTCCGACGTGGCCCTGTGGGCGGTGGAGCTCGCCCTGCTGCTCCCCTCCCACCCGGCGAGGCTCCGCTACGAGCGCGCCGAGCTGCTCGTCCAGCGCGGGCAGTTCCTCACGGGGGCCGCGGAGATGGAGGCGTACGCGCGGGTCATGGACGCGGTGGACCCGGAGTCGGCGACGACGATCCGCCGACGGGCGCAGGCGGCCCGAGCACTGCTCAACTGACGGTGGAGCGGACGGGCCGGGCGACCGGTGGGGGCGCCCCGGTCCGCACGCCCACGACGCACAGGCGCCCCCGTCCCGGGACGGGACGGGGGCGCACGGCCGGAGCGGGGGTCTCAGCCCTCGCCGCTGAGGTCGATGGTCTTCGTGCGCTCCTCGGGCGTCTTGCCCAACAGCGCGTCGCGCATCACGAAGGCCACGTCGTCGGCGGAGACCTGGTGCTTGCCGCCGTCCCCCTTGGTGATCATGATGCCGTCGAAGGCCCCGTCCAGGAGGCGGTCGATCGCCTTCTTGTCGTAGACCTCGACCAGTCGGCCGTCGACGGCCTTCATGGAGAGGATCTGCGGCAGGGACCGCGCCGGGCCGAAGTCGATGTACTTTCCGCCCGCCTGGATCCTGATCAGGCCCGACATGGCCGGGGTCGCGAACTCCCGCATCGCCCGGTCCAGCTCGGCCTTGGTGATCGTCGGCTGACGGGTGGTGACCGGCAGCTCGACCAGCGTGCTCCGGCCCGTCTCGACCTGGGCGCGGAAGGCGTCCTGCACCGAGATCATGGAGCGTTGGACGTCCAGGCCCTTGCCGGGCTTGCCCTCGACCGGGGTCACCTTGTTCGGGGCGAACAGGATCGTGCCCTCGGTTGCCGAGGCGGAGGTGCCCGCGAGGTCGGTCAGGGCGACGGCCAGCTTCTCCTTGTCGACCGGGAAGACCGGCTGGGCCACCCGTTCGCCGCCGAAGAGGGAGCTGATCACGGACACCGGGTTGTAATCGCTGCCCGCTGCGGCGCGAACGGTCTCCTGGCTGTCCAGGGCCAGCCCCGCCTTGTCCGGCGGCAGCTGGACCTTCTTGCCGCCGACGCCGAGCTGGAGCGGGGTGCGGGCCCGCTGCCCCAGGGCCTTGTCCAGCTTGTTGACGGCCTCCTCCTTCGTCCCGCCGCCGATGTCCACGCCGAGCACCGTGGTGCCCTTGGGGACGTCGGAGTGGTTGAGGAGGAGTCCCGCGCCGTAGGCCACGCCGGCCAGGCCGACGAGTCCGGCGGCGACCAGGACCAGCTTGGAGCGTCCCTTCTTGGCCGGAGCGCGGTCGGCGGCGGGCGCCGGGCGCGGGGCGGGTGCCGGCGCGGGGGCCGGACGCTGCTCGGCGCGGGGCGTCGGGTTCGGGCCGGGGCCCCGGTTCGAGCGGGGCGCCGGGTTCGAGCCGGGGGTCTGGTTCGGGCGGGCCGCCGTCGGCGGGACCACGGGGATGCCGCTGGTGAGCGTGTCGCCGGAAACGTGACCGCCGTTCTCGGCCGGCGTCCCCTGGCCCGACGGGGGCACCGGGGCGGGCTGCTGCGGCGTCAGGATCGCGGTGTCGTCGGACATGCGGGGCGCACCGCCGCCCGCGAACGGGGCGCCCTCGCCCTGGTGTCCGCCGCCTGCGAAGGGTCGGGGGGCGGCGGGGCCGCCGCCGAGCGCGGCGGTCCCGGCGACCGGGCCCGTGGTGGGACCGTTCGGAGCCCCCGGGGCCCCCGGACCGGGGTACGCGGGGGTCCCGCCCGCGGGGGTCCCGCCCGCGGGGGTCCCGTCGTACGCGGGGGTCCCGTCGTACGCAAGGGTGCCGTCGGCCGGAGCCGCCCCGTAGGCGGGGGTCCCGCCCGTGGGGTTGCCGTCATGGGCGGGGGTCCCGTCGTACGCGGGGGTGCCCGCGGCCTGCGGGTCCTCGTACGCCGGGGTGCCACCCACCGGCGTCCCGCTGTCGTACAGCGGATTGCCCGGCGGCGTCTGGGCGGCTGCGGTGACCGGTCGGCTCGACGGGGTCGTGCCGACCGTCGGGACGCCGGAGGTCGCCGAGCCGGCGAAGCCGGTGCCCTGGGCTTCCGGTGCACCGGGAGCCGGGGCGGGCTTGGCCGCCGAGGCGGGGGCGGGCGCAGGGGTCGGACTGGGGGCCGCCGGCTTGCGCGGGGCGAACCAGTCGCTCGTCGCCTTCGGGGCCGGTGTCGCCCCCTCGGCCGCCCGCGGCGGCTCCGGGGCCGCGACCGGCGTCTCCGGCTCCGGCTCCGGCGCCTCGGGCTCCGGGTCCTGGGCGGACGCCTCGTTGACGGTCTTGCGGACCACGACCGGCGGGATCGGACGCGAACCCGGGATGTTGATGCGGATGCGCGTCGTCAGCGTCGTCTCGGTCTTGGGCTCCTCCGGCGGTGCGGACGCGTCCGGAGTCTCCTCCGGCGCGTCCTGCGAGGGGTGAAGCGACGGATACTGGCGGGATCCGTACGGCGGGGTACCCGACGGGTACGCAGCTCCACCGCGCCCCTGGGCGCCGGAGGACGAACTGTCAGTCTCTCGACCAGTTTCACGACTCAAAGCAGGATCTCCCGGTTGGCTCCACCGCCCGCTCTTGCTGATGCTCGTGTGACCCGGGCGGTTCGGCGGCGCGCACCACCATACTGGCCGCCGCCGGCATATACCCGACCCCCGGGTCACGGACGACGGGCAATCCGGCCGAAGTCAGGACGACTGCGGTCTCAAGTCGTCCTGCTCACAAGGGTGTGCGCGGCAACCGGGACAGCGTGGCACACATCACAGCGACCGCCATGCCGCCGAAGAGGAAGAGCAGCTCGCCGCCGTCGCCGGTGAACACCCTGTCCCCTTCGGGGCGGGTGTTGCTGAGGAGGATCACGGCGAGGAGCCAGCCCACGCCGGCGGTGAAGACGCCGGCCTGGGTGCCGGTGGCCCGGAGTCCCCCGTAGAAGAGGCCCGCGGTCGCGAGGAGCGCGAGGAGCAAGCCACCGGGGAACCAAGCCGCTTGGACGAGGGATCCCGCGGTGCCGACGAGGGCGCCGAGGACGACCAGGACGGCGTACCAGGTGAACCGGGCCCCCTGGGAGGAGGGGGAAGCGGTGGTGCTCACGCGGTCACCCCCGCGAAGAGGTCCGTCTCGCGCGTGCCGGCGGGGGCGCCCGGGACGCCCCGGACCAGTTCGTAGTACTCGGTGGTGAAGATCGGCTGGGCGAGGTCGTTGGAGAGGGCGAAGAAGGGCCCGTCGACCGCGACTTGGGTGGCGTGCGCGGCCATCGCGGCGACCTTGCGGGCCGTGCACGCGGGGTCGGCGGTGATCTCGGCGGTGATCCGGTCCTCGTCCACGACGCCGGGGACGTCGTCGAGCGCGGCGACCCCCGGGAAGACGGAACCTTCGGCGCGCAGCCGGGCGAAGCCGGCCTCGGCGACGGGGCGCGGGACGCGGTTCCAGTAGGTCTTGGCGATCGCGTGGGCGGGGCCGAGGTCGGGACGGTAGGCCGGGTCGGCGGCGAGCTCCGCGGCGCGGGTCGCGACCCGGTGGGCCTGGATGTGGTCGGGATGGCCGTAGCCGCCGTCGGGGTCGTAGGTGATCAGGACCTGCGGCTGCACTTCGCGGATCACCTCGACGAGGTGGGGGGCCGCCGTGTCGACGTCGGTGTTCCAGAAGGCGTTGGTGCGCCCGTTCTGTTCGACGCCCATCATTCCGGAGTCGCGGAAGCGCCCGGGGCCGCCGAGGAAGCGGTGGTCGGTGACGCCGAGCTCGGTCATCGCGGCGGCGAGTTCCCCGATGCGGTGGGGGCCGAGCCGGTCCTCCCGGTCGGGGGCCAGGTGGGCGAGGTCGGGCGGGATGACCTCGCCCTCCTCGCCCAGCGTGCAGGTGACGAGGGTGACGAGGGCGCCCTCGGCCGCGTACCTGGCCATGGTGACGCCGTTGTTGATCGACTCGTCGTCCGGGTGCGCGTGCACGAGCAGCAGACGGCGGGCGGGGAGATCGGACATGCCCCCACCCTACGAGGTGGCGCGGGGGACGCCGGTCAGAACTTGAGGCCGCCGATCATGCCCGCCACGTTCGTGGTGAGGGTGCTGATGGACGGGGCGATGGAGGAGCTCGCCAGGTAGAACCCCAGGAGCGCGCAGACCGCCGCATGTCCAGCCTTCAGCCCGGATTTCCGGATCAGCAGGAAGACGACGATCGCCAGCAGCACCACCACGGAAATCGAGAGTGCCACGGCGGTTCACCTCCACCTTCGGTCGGATATTCGAGCGGCTTGGTCGGGCAGCATGTGCCAGGAGGCATGCTCGTCAGATGCATACCCACCTAGCGCTACGGATCATAACTATCCGTGCCGCCGCATCGGTCGGCGGACAGGGGCACAAGGGGGGCGCACAGCGCTAGTTTCAGCCCATGACCTTGTCTTCACAGCAGTCGGCCACACCCTCGGCCGAACTCTCCTTCCCCCGCCAGCACGCCCGGACCCAGCGGTTCACCCTGGGGGTCCCGCGTGGGTTCTCGGTCTCCCCGGACGGGGAGCGCGTCGTGTTCGTCCGGTCCGCTTCCGGGACGGACCGTTCGCACCGGCTCTGGGTGCTCGACCTGCCCCGCGACGGGGAGCCCGGAGAGCGTTCGGTCGCCGACCCCGCCGTACTGCTCGCGGGCGCGGAGGAGGAGCTGTCCCCGCAGGAGCGGGCGCGCCGGGAGCGGAGCCGGGAGGGGTCCGCCGGGATCGTGGCGTACGCGGTGGACGCGGCGGTGGAATGGGCGGCGTTCGCGCTGTCGGGGCGGCTGTTCACGGCGGAGTTGCGGGCCGGGACGGCACGGGAACTCCCGGTGCCGGGGCCGGTGATCGACCCGCGCCCCTCACCGGACGGGCGGTTCGTCGCGTACGTGGCGGAGGGCGCGCTGCGGGTGGTGGGCGCGGACGGCACGGGGGACCGCGCGCTGGCCGTCCCGGAGGACGAACACACCTCCTACGGATTGGCCGAATTCATCGCCTCGGAGGAGATGGGTCGGGAGCGCGGCTACTGGTGGTCCCCCGCCTCGGACCGGCTGCTCGTGGCACGGGCGGACGACCGGGCGGTGCGGCGCTGGTGGATCGCGGACCCGGCGCACCCCGAGCGGGAGCCACAGGCCGTGGGTTACCCGGCGACGGGAACGGCCAATGCCGAGGTGCGGCTCTTCGTGACGGGCCTGGACGGATCCCGCACGGAGGTGCGGTGGGACCGGGACCGGTACCCGTACCTGGCGCGGGTGCACTGGTCGGCGGGCGGGGCACCGCTGCTGCTCGTGCAGGCGCGGGACCAACGGGAGCAGCTCTTCCTGACGGTGGAGCCGGATTCGGGGAAGACCTCGGTCGTACGGACGGAGACGGACCCGGCATGGCTGGAACTGCATCGGGGGGTGCCCTCGTGGGGCCCCGGCGGCGGACTGGTGCGGCTCACGGACGAGGGCGGCCCGCGGGTCCTCGCCGTCGGCGAGGAGTCGTGGACGGGTGCGGAACTGCACGTCCGGTCGGTGCTCGACATCGGGGCCGACGACGTCCTCGTGTCGGCCTCGGCCGGTGAAACGGCGGCGGAACCCGAGACGGGCGAGACCCATGTGTACCGGGTGACCGCACGGGGGGCGGAGCGGCTGTCCGAGGGCGTCGGCGTGCACGGGGCGGTGCGCTCGGGGACGGTGACCGTCCTCGTGTCGGCACGGCCGGAGGCGGCCGGGAGCGTGGCGCGGGTGCTGCGGGACGGCGAGCAGGTCGCGGTGGTGGCCTCGTACGCACAGCGGCCGGTGATCTCCGCGCGGGTGCGGCTCGTGGAGGCCGGCGCCCGGCGGATTCCGTGCGCGGTGCTGCTGCCCTCGGGGTACGCGGAGGGGGACGGGCCGCTGCCGGTCCTGATGGACCCCTACGGCGGCCCGCACGGGCAGCGGGTGCTCGCCGCGCACCAGGCCCACCTGACCTCGCAGTGGTTCGCCGACCAGGGCTTCGCGGTGGTCGTGGCGGACGGGCGGGGCACTCCGGGGCGCTCCCCCGCCTGGGAGAAGTCCGTCCTGCGCGATCTGTCCCCGACCTTGGAGGACCAGGTGGAGGCGGTGCGGGCGCTCGCCGGGAGCTTCCCCCTGGACCTCGGGCGGGTGGCGATCCGCGGGTGGTCGTACGGCGGCCACCTGGCGGCCCGGGCGGTGCTCCGGCGGCCCGACGTCTTCCACGCGGCCGTGGTCGGGGCGCCGGTGACGGACTGGCGGCTGTACGACACGCACTACACCGAGCGGTACCTCGGCACCCCGCAGGACGAACCCGCGGTGTACGCGGCGCAGTCGCTGGTGACCGATGACGGCCTGTCCGCACCGGAGGGGCCGGCCCGGCCGATGATGCTGGTGCACGGTCTCGGGGACGACAACGTGGTGGTGGCGCACGCGCTGCGGCTCTCGTCCGCACTGCTCGCGGCGGGCCGGCCGCACGAGGTGCTGCCGCTGTCCGGGGTGACGCACATGACGCCGCAGGAACAGGTGGCGGAGAACCTGCTCCTGCTCCAGGTGGACTTCCTGAAGCGGGCCCTCGGCCTGGAGCGGTGAGTCACCGACCCGGCGGGCGCGAACGGGGCGGCGTCGGGGGCGGCGCCCCGGCCGCCGGGTGCGGGGCGGGCGCGGCGTCGGGGGCGCCGCGCCCGGCGAGCAGGACGAACACCGCGACGCCGGCGAGCAGTTCGAGGACGGAGGTGAGGACGCCCATCGCGTACAGGGAGGTGGGGTCGCCCAGGTGCGCGAACGTCTCGTACCGGACCGAGCGGGCAACCCCGCCGAGGCCGCCCGCCGTCAGGAAGGCGGCGGCCAGGAGCCCGAAGGGGCGACTGTGCCGGGCCCGGGCGAGGCCGAGGGCCCCGGCCGTGCCGTAGAGGGCGGCGAGGACCGTCGAGAGCCAGCCGGGGGGCGGCGCGAGGGCGGGCCTGACGACGGAGCGACCGCCGGTGAACCGGTCGGCGGTGGTCTCCAGGGGCAGTTTGCCCGCCCAGTACAGCTCCCATCCGGTCACGACGAGCGCGGCGACCAGGAGGAGGCCCCCGGCGGCGACCGCGGGGCCGGTGCGGGGGCTGGTGGGCGGCTGCTCGTGGGGGTCGGCCGGGCGGCGGCCGACGGCGGCGGTGAGGACGAGGCCGCCGGCGAGGGCCAGTTCGAGGAGGGCGGTGACGAGGGCCCCGTTCCCGGGGGCCCAGAGTCCCGGAAGGCGCAGTGCGAGGGTGACCGTTCCGACGGCGGCGAGGGCGGAGGCCGCGTGCCGCGAGCGGAGGGCGACGACGGCGGTCGCGGCCGACCCGACGAGGAGCACGGCGTCGATCAGGGAAGTGGCGGACCGTCCTCGGACCAGGAAGTGGCGGTCCCCGGCCCAGTACCAGACGAGGTCGGCCGGCGAGCCGAGCACGGCGAGGTCCTCGAGGATCCACACGGCGGTGATGAGGGCGAGCGCGGCGCAGAGCGCGGCGCCGGTGAGACGTGCCGTTCGTGTCACAGTCACGGCCTCGATCCTCACGGTCGCGCCCGGGCGGGACAAGCGGTTCCGCACATCTGTGGTGCTACGGGGTCCCGTGGGTGATCCGTGGGGAAACGCCGGGACAACGACGGCGAGCGGGTGGATGCCCGTGCGAAAACGGGGCCCCGTGGGGGTGGAGGGCGGGGTGGGGACGTCCGGTGTCGGAACCCCGCTCCGGCGCCCCGGAGCGGCCGGTGGAGGGAGGGGCAGCCGGCCGGGGCGACAT
>NZ_JBHYMF010000214.1:0-10957 GCF_042742855.1 Streptomyces sp. NPDC058877
GTGGGGATCCGGAGGCCGCGCCCGCCCCGTTCTTTGCGCTGAAGAATCAAAGAAGTTCAAGGGCCAATAATCCAATCGGCCGCAATTGAACATTGACTCACATCAGCTCGACAAACAAACGAACGAACAAACAACGGGACGGACACCTCCGCACAAAGGTGTCCGTCCCGCCTCTTTTGTGAATCCGGAGCCGCCGCCCGTCGGTGAGGGTCAAAGAGGTGACCGACGGCGGCCCCGGTGGTCTCAGCGGCTGTCGCTGCCCTTGGCCTCGGCCGCCGCACGGCCCGCCTCCAGGCGCGCCACCGGGATCCGGAACGGCGAGCAGGAGACGTAGTCGAGGCCCACCTCGTGGAAGAAGTGCACCGACTCCGGGTCTCCGCCGTGCTCGCCGCAGACGCCGAGCTTGATGTCCGGGCGGGTGGCACGGCCGGCCTCGACAGCACTGCGGACCAGGGAGCCCACGCCGTCCTTGTCGATGGTCTCGAAGGGGCTGACGCCGAAGATGCCCTTCTCCAGGTACGCGGTGAAGAACGAGGCCTCCACGTCATCGCGGGAGAAGCCCCACACCGTCTGGGTGAGGTCATTGGTGCCGAAGGAGAAGAACTCCGCGGCCTCGGCGATCTGACCGGCGGTCACCGCGGCGCGCGGCAGCTCGATCATGGTGCCGAGCGCGAGCTTGAGCTCGACGCCGGTCTGCGCCTGGACCTCGGCGATGACCTGCTCGGCCTCCTCCCGGACGATCTCCAGCTCCTGGACGGTGCCGACGAGCGGGATCATGATCTCGGCACGCGGGTCGCCCTTGGCGTCGATGCGGTGGGCGGCGGCCTCCGCGATCGCCCTGACCTGCATGGTGAACAGGCCCGGGATGACCAGGCCCAGGCGGACGCCCCGCAGGCCCAGCATCGGGTTCTGCTCGTGCAGCCGGTGCACGGCCTGGAGCAGCCTCAGCTCGTTCTCGTGCGGCTCCTTGCGGGACTCGGCGAGGGCGACGCGGACCGACAGCTCGGTGATGTCGGGGAGGAACTCGTGGAGCGGCGGGTCGAGCAGCCGGACCGTGACGGGAAGCCCGTCCATGGCCTCGAAGAGCTCGATGAAGTCCTGCTTCTGCAGCGGCAGCAGGGCTTCCAGGGCCTGGTCGCGCTCGACGTCCGTGTCGGCCAGGATGAGCCGCTCGACGTACTGGCGGCGCTCGCCGAGGAACATGTGCTCGGTGCGGCACAGGCCGATGCCCTGGGCGCCGAAGCGACGGGCGCGCGAGGCGTCCTCGGCGTTGTCGGCGTTGGCACGGACGCGCAGCCGGCGGACCCGGTCGGCGTAGGCCATGATCCGGTGGACGGCGGCGACGAGCTCGTCGGCGTCGTCGGCGCCGGCGTGCATGCGGCCCTCGAAGTACTCGACGACCGGGGACGGCACGACGGGCACCTCGCCGAGGTAGACCTTGCCGGTGGAGCCGTCGATGGAGACGACGTCACCCTCCTCGACGACCTGGCCGTCGGCCGTGGTCATCCGGCGGCGCTTGGTGTCGACCTCCAGCTCCTCGGCGCCGCAGACACAGGTCTTGCCCATGCCGCGGGCGACGACGGCGGCGTGCGAGGTCTTGCCGCCGCGGGAGGTGAGGATGCCCTCGGCCGCGATCATGCCGTCCAGGTCGTCCGGGTTGGTCTCGCGGCGGATCAGGATGACCTTCTCGCCGGAGCGGGACCACTTGACGGCCGTGTACGAGTCGAAGACGGCCTTGCCGACGGCCGCACCCGGGGAGGCGGCGATGCCGCGGCCGATCTGCTCGACCTTCGCGGTCTCGTCGAACTTGGGGAACATCAGCTGGGCGAGCTGGGCGCCGGTGACCCGCTGGAGCGCCTCCGCCTCGTCGATCAGCCCCTGGTCCACCAGCTGCGTGGCGATGCGGAAGGCGGCACCGGCGGTGCGCTTGCCGACGCGGGTCTGGAGCATCCAGAGCTGACCGCGCTCGATGGTGAACTCGATGTCGCAGAGGTCCTTGTAGTGGGTCTCCAGGGTGCTCATGATGTGCATGAGCTGGTCGTAGGACTTCTTGTCGATCGACTCGAGGTCGGCCAGCGGCACGGTGTTGCGGATGCCGGCGACGACGTCCTCGCCCTGCGCGTTCTGCAGGTAGTCGCCGTAGACGCCGGCGTGGCCGGAGGCGGGGTCACGGGTGAAGGCGACGCCGGTGCCGGAGTCCGGGCCGAGGTTGCCGAAGACCATCGAGCAGACGTTGACGGCGGTGCCGAGGTCGCCCGGGATGCGCTCCTGACGGCGGTACAGCTTGGCGCGGTCCGTGTTCCAGGAGTTGAAGACGGCCTCGATGGCGAGGTCCATCTGCTCGCGCGGGTCCTGGGGGAAGTCGCGGCCGGTCTCGGCCTTGACGATCTCCTTGAAGTGCTCCACGACCTTCTGGAGGTCCGCGGCGTCGAGGTCGGTGTCGCTGGCGACGCCCTTCGCGACCTTGACCTCGTCGAGGGCCTCTTCGAAGAGGTCGCCCTCGACGCCGAGGACGGTCTTGCCGAACATCTGGATGAGGCGGCGGTACGAGTCCCAGGCGAAGCGCTCGTTGTCGGCCTGGCGGGCGAGGCCGGTCACGGACTCGTCGGAGAGTCCGATGTTGAGGACGGTGTCCATCATGCCCGGCATGGAGAACTTGGCGCCCGAGCGGACCGAGACGAGGAGCGGGTCGTCGGCCTGGCCGAGCTTCTTGCCCATCTGCTGCTCAAGGGCGTCGAGGTGGGCGCTCACTTCGTCGCGGAGCTCGACCGGCTCGGAGCCGCTCTCGAGGTAGACCTTGCACGCCTCGGTGGTGATCGTGAAGCCCGGAGGGACCGGCAGGCCGAGGTTGGTCATCTCGGCGAGGTTGGCGCCCTTGCCACCGAGCAGGTCCTTCAGGTCCCTGTTGCCCTCGGTGAAGTCGTACACGAACTTCTGATCATTGTTTTCCGACACGGGTCCCGACTCCTCGACGACTCGGTTGGCTGCCCTGACGGCGAGGAACATACCCAGATCGAAGGCTTCTGGGGAGGTACGCCTACCGGTCACGCGGGCTTAACCACCCGTCCGCCAGCACTTCGAAAGTTTCCGAGGCGAAGCTTCCGTTTTCACGCCCCGAAGGCCGGTTGACCCAATCCAGCTCTTAGACGCTCACATGAGCGCCTGATGGACCACTTGCGTTCAACACTTGAACACAAAAGGGGTGGCACTCAGTGCCACCCCTTCAGGATGTACAGCCGGGCGTAACCTGCTCATCTGAGCGCCAACCCCCTCAGGGGTGGCGAGGATCACTCCCTCGAACGAGCCGAATCTCAGCCGCCGGACGTATCCAACTCGGCGTCCTCGCTCACTCCGGCACAGTCATAGGGGTCCTTCAACCAGCCGTCCGGCAGGACGACTCGGTTGTTTCCGGACGTACGCCCCCGAGGGCCGTCCGCCCCCACCGGCCAGGGCTGATCAAGGTCGAGCTCGCTCAACTGAGCGCGCAGCTCGTCCAGGGAGGAGGTGATCGCCAGCTTCTTGCGCATCTCGGAGCCGACGGCAAAGCCCTTCAAGTACCAGGCCACGTGCTTCCGGAAGTCGATGACACCGCGTGCCTCGTCCCCCAGCCACTCGCCGAGCAGCCGCGCGTGCCGCACCATCGCGTCCGCGACCTCCCGCAGCCCCGGCTGTGCGTACTCACCGGTGCCCTCGAAGGCCGACACCAGGTCCCCGAAGAGCCACGGACGCCCCAGGCAGCCACGGCCCACGACGACGCCGTCACAGCCCGTCTCGCGCATCATCCGCAGGGCGTCGTCCGCTGACCAGATGTCCCCGTTGCCGAGCACCGGGATCTCCGGCACGTGCTCCTTGAGCCGCGCGATCGCGTCCCAGTCGGCCGTGCCGCCGTAGTGCTGGGCCGCCGTCCGCCCGTGCAGGGCGATCGCCGTGACCCCCTCCTCGACCGCGATCCGGCCCGCGTCCAGGTAGGTGATGTGGTCGTCGTCGATGCCCTTGCGCATCTTCATCGTGACCGGCAGGTCACCCGCGTTGCCCACGGCCTCGTTCAGGATCGCCCGCAGCAGCGGCCTCTTGTACGGGAGCGCCGAGCCCCCGCCCTTCCGGGTCACCTTGGGGACCGGGCAACCGAAGTTCAGGTCGATGTGGTCGGCCAGGTCCTCGTCGACGATCATCCGCACCGCCTTGCCGACGGTCACCGGATCCACCCCGTACAGCTGGATCGAGCGCGGCTGCTCCGACGCGTCGAAGCGGATGAGCTGCATCGTCTTCTCGTTGCGCTCGACCAGGGCGCGCGTCGTGATCATCTCGCTCACGAACAGCCCCTTGCCGCCGCTGAACTCACGGCAGAGGGTACGGAAGGGGGCATTGGTGATGCCGGCCATCGGGGCGAGCACCACCGGCGGCTGCACGGTGTGCGGCCCGATGGCAAGGGGGGTGAACACGGTCATGGAGCCCATTGTCCCGTACGGCACGGACTTCCCGTCGGCCGTACGATCCGCACATGCCCGAGCTCACACGCGGTCGCCGGCTGGTCGTGCTCGCGATCTGCTGCATGAGCCTGCTGATCGTCAGCCTGGACAACACCGCGCTCAACGTCGCCCTGCCCGTCATGCGGCGCGAACTCGACGCCGATGTCCCCGGCCTGCAGTGGACGATCGACGCCTACACCCTGGTCCTCGCCTCCCTGCTGATGCTCTCCGGGTCCACCGCCGACCGGATCGGCCGCCGGAAGGTCTTCGTCACCGGTCTGGCCGTCTTCGCACTGGGCTCGCTGCTCTGCTCCCTCGCCCCGAACCTGGAGGCCCTGGTCGCCTTCCGGGCGGTGCAGGCCGTGGGAGGGTCGATGCTGAACCCGGTCGCCATGTCGATCATCACCAACACCTTCACGGAGCCCGCCGCACGCGCGCGTGCCATCGGGATCTGGGGCGGTGTCGTCGGCGTCTCCATGGCCGCCGGGCCGCTGGTGGGCGGGCTGCTCGTCCAGTCGGTCGGCTGGCGCGCGATCTTCTGGGTCAACCTCCCGGTCGCCCTCGCCGCGCTGCTCCTGACCCTGCGGTACGTCCCCGAGTCCCGCGCGCCCCGGCCGCGGCGCCCCGACCCCGTCGGGCAGCTCCTGGTGGCGGCGCTCCTCGGCTCGCTGACGTACGCGATCATCGAGACGGACCCCCTCTTCGCCGCCTTCGCGGCCGTCGCGCTCGTCGGACTGCTGCGCTACGAGCCCCGGCGCCGCGAGCCCCTCATCGACCTCCGGTTCTTCCGCAGCGCCCCGTTCAGCGGAGCCACCGTGATCGCGGTCTGCGCCTTCGCCTCGCTGGGCGGCTTCCTCTTCCTGAACACCCTGTACCTCCAGGACGTGCGGGGGCTCTCCCCGCTGGACGCCGGACTCTGGATGCTGCCGATGGCCGGCATGACCTTCGTCTTCGCCCCGCTGTCGGGACGGCTCACGGCAGCACGCGGGCCGCGGCCCTCGCTCCTGCTCGCGGGAACGGCGATGGCGGCCGGGCCACTGCTCTTCGCCGCCTTCGCGGCCGAGACCAGCGATCCGCTGCTCCTCACCGGGTACGTGCTCTTCGGCATCGGCTTCGGCCTGGTGAACGCCCCCATCACCAACACGGCCGTCTCCGGGATGCCCCGGGCGCAGGCCGGCGTGGCGGCGGCAGTGGCCTCCACGAGCCGCCAGGTCGGACAGACCCTGGGGGTCGCGGTGATCGGCGCGGTCCTGGCGGCGGGGGTCGGTGCCGCGCCGCACCCGGAGACGTTCGTGGCGGCGGCCCGCCCCGGTTACTGGATCATCACCGGCTGCGGCCTCGCCGTGCTGGGGGTCGGGGCACTGACCAGCGGCACGTGGGCGCGGCGCACGGCCGAGCGAACGGCACGCTGCCTGACGGCGGAAGGCGGTGCCGAGGGCGGTCCGACGGGCGGGGCTCAGACCGCCGCCGGGGCGCCCTCGTCCTGAGCCGCCGCGGTCGCCCGCTCCCGGACCACCAGGTCGAGCAGACGGGCCACTCCCGCCTGGGTGGCCTCGTCCACGGGAACGTAGGTGACGAGGTGGGTGCCGGCGTTCGGGCCGAGCCACAGGTTGGTGTGCTCGAAGCTGAGCAGCCCGACCCTGGGGTTGCGCACCAGCTTGATGCGGCTGCCGGGAGCGACCACCTCGCGTCGGGCCCAGATGTCCCGGAACTCGGGCGAGGCCTCTTCGAGCCGTCGCACGAGGGCCTTCCAGGCGGGCTCGGCCAGGTGCTCGGCCATGGAGGCGCGGAGCTTCCCGGCGAGCAGCCGCGCGACCTCGGGGATGTCCGTGACCGCCGCCCGGAACTCCTGGTCCGTGAAGGCCAGCCAGAGGGTGTTGCGGTCCTCGCGGGGCAGCGCGTCCAGGTCGCGGAAGAGGTGCCCGAAGGTGCGGTTGTAGGCCAGGAAGTCGTACCGGCTGTTCTGGATCGCGGCGGGCACCGGCTCCAGTTGGTCGAGGAGGCGGCGCAGGGTGGGGGTGACGACGGCGCAGGGTGCCTCGGGGTGCGGGTCGGCGTGTCCGGCGAGGGCGAAGAGGTGGCTGCGCTCGGTGGGGTCGAGCAGCAGCGCTCCCGCGAGGGCGTCCAGGACCTGCGGGGACACCTGGATGTTCCGGGCCTGTTCGAGCCAGGTGTACCAGGTGACGCCGACGGCCGAGAGGTGCGCGACCTCCTCGCGGCGCAGGCCGGGGGTGCGGCGGCGCGGGCCCCTCGGCAGGCCGACCTCCTCGGGGGTGATGCGCTCGCGCCGGCTGCGCAGGAAGGCGGCGAGCTCGTGGCGGCGCACATCGGGTTCGCTCATCGGGGCGGAGGGCATGCCCTCCGCCGCTCCGGTCACGATCGTCGCCGCTCCGGGCGGGCTCATCGCCATGACGGTCATGCCTCCAGCGTGCCGGGGCGGTCAGCCGGTTTCCAGGTACTCCTTGTACCAGGATAAAGACACTCTGGTACCAGACTGAGCGGGGTCGGAAGCTCGGTTGCGTGACTTCGACCTCCCTCTCCGTCCGCGCTCCCGTCCCGACCGGTGACCGGCCGGCGACGGTGCTCGGCCCCCTGGGCCTGTTCACCGTCCTGCTCGGCGCCGCGCTCCCCCTCATCGACTTCTTCATCGTCAACGTCGCCCTGCCGGCCATCGACCGCGACCTGGCCGCCGGCCCGGCACTCCTCGAACTGGTCGTCGCCGGGTACGGCCTGCCGTACGCGGTGCTGCTCGTCCTCGGCGGGCGGCTCGGCGACCTCTTCGGCCGACGGCGGCTCTTCCTCGTCGGCATGGCAGCCTTCGGTCTGACCTCGCTCGCCTGCGGGCTCGCTCCCGACGCCTGGACGCTGGTCGCGGCCCGGGTCGCCCAGGGTGCGGCGTCGGCGCTGATGCTGCCGCAGGTGCTCGCGACGATCCACTCCGCGACCCGGGGGCCGCGGCGGGCGAGGGCGCTCAGCTTGTACGGGGCGACCGGCGGCCTCTCGATGGCGGGTGGCCAGATCCTGGGCGGGGTGCTGGTGACCGCCGACCTCGCGGGCTCCGGCTGGCGTGCGGTGTTCCTGGTGAACGTGCCGGTGGCCGTGGCCGGGCTGGTCCTCGCCGTCCGCTCGGTGCCGGAGACCCGCTCGGACCGGCCGGCGCCGGTGGACGTGCCGGGCACGGTGCTCCTCGCGGTCGCGCTGCTCTCCCTGCTGGCACCGCTGACGGAGGGCCGTGCGGCCGGCTGGCCGCTGTGGACGTGGGTGTCGCTCGCGGTGTTCCCGTTCGCGGCCGGCGCCTTCTGGTGGGTGGAGCGGCGGGCGGATCGCCGGGGTACCACGCCGTTGGTCCCGCCGAGCCTGTTGGCCCTGGTGTCGCTGCGGCGCGGGCTCCTGGTGGTGTTGCCGCTCTCGTTGGGCTTCAGCGGCTTCATGTTCGTGATCGCAGTGGCGCTCCAGCAGGGTCTGGGCATGGGGGCGGTGACCTCCGGTCTGGCGCTGGTGCCGATGGCCCTCGCGTTCTTCGGCGCTTCGCTGGCGGGACCCCGGCTGGTGCGGCGCTGGGGCACCCGGGTCGTGCCGGTGGGGGCCCTGCTCCAGGGGCTCGGCATCGCCGCGATCGCCTGGTCGGTGGGGCACGACTGGCAGGGGCTCTCGGCGGCCGATCTGCTGCCGGGCATGGCGGTGGCCGGGTTCGGCCAGGGGCTCCAGTTGCCGGTGCTCTTCCGGGTGGTGCTCTCCGAGGTCCCGTCGGAGCGGGCGGGCGTGGGCGGCGGGGTGATGGTGACCATGCAGCAGTCGGCCCTGACGCTCGGCGTGGCGACCTTGGGATCGCTCTTCCTGTCGCTGGCCTCGACGCCCGCCGAGATGGGTGCGGCGTTGCGGACGACGCTGCTGGTCCAGCTGGGAGTGGTGGCGCTGACGCTGTTGTTGGGCCTGCGGCTCCCTCGCACGGTGAAGTGACAGATATTGAAATCTGTCATCGGTCATGTCATTGTTGTTGCATGACTGCACCGCGGAACTCCGTCCCCACCCGCCCGCTCGGCACCACCGGCCCGGCCGTCTCCACGCTCGGCCTCGGCTGCATGGGCATGTCCGCCCTGTACGGCGAGAGCGACCGGGCCGAGTCGATCGCCACCATCCACGCAGCCCTGGACGCCGGGGTGACCCTGCTCGACACGGGCGACTTCTACGGGATGGGGCACAACGAGCTCCTGATCGCCGAAGCCCTGCGCACCGCCCCTGCCGCCGCCCGCGAGCAGGCCCTGACCAGCGTGAAGTTCGGCGCCCTCCGCACCGTCGAGGGCGGCTTCACCGGGTACGACGGCCGCCCGGCCGCGGTGAAGAACTTCGCGGCTTACTCGCTCCAGCGCCTCGGCCGGGACCACATCGACATCTACCGGATCGCCCGCGTCGACCCGGACGTGCCGATCGAGGAGACCGTCGGAGCCATCGCCGAGCTGGTCACGGCCGGACACGTGAAGCACATCGGCCTCTCCGAGGTCGGCGCGGACACCCTGCGCCGGGCAACGGCCGTGGCCCCGATCGCGGACCTCCAGATCGAGTACTCGCTGATCTCCCGGTCCATCGAGGAGAAGGTCCTCCCCGCCGCCCGTGAGCTCGGCATCGGCGTCACCGCGTACGGAGTGCTGTCCCGGGGGCTGATCAGCGGCCACTTCACCCGGGACCGCACGCTCGGCCCCGGTGACTTCCGCGGGATGTCCCCGCGCTTCCAGGGCGAGAACCTCGACCGGAACCTGGACCTGGTGGACCGGCTGCGCACGGTCGCCGAGGCCCGGGGCGTCACGGTCGCCCAGGCGGCGATCGCCTGGGTCCTGGCCCAGGGCCCCCGGCACGGCGTCGACGTCGTGCCGCTCGTCGGGGCCCGGCGCCGGGACCGGCTCGCAGAGGCCCTCGGTGCCCTGGAGGTCACGCTCGACGCCGCCGACCTGGCGGCGTTCGAGGAGGCCGTCCCGGCGGGCGCAGCGGCCGGCGAGCGGTACCCGGCGGCCCAGATGGCCCATCTGGACAGCGAGCGCTGACGGGTACTGTCATGCCATGGCCGCCACCGAGACCCTGACCGCAGAGCGCATCCTCGAAGCCACCGAGGAGGTGCTGCGACGCTACGGCCCCGCCAAGGCGACCGTCGTCGACGTGGCCCGGGTGCTCGGCGTCAGCCACGGCAGCGTCTACCGCCACTTCCGCACGAAGGCGGCACTGCGCGAGGCGGTCACCGAGCGGTGGCTGGAGCGGACCATCGTCGCGCTCCGCCCCTACGTCGAGGCCGAGGGCCCCGCGGACCGGCGGCTCGCCGACTGGCTCACGGCCCTCTTCTCCCTCAAGCGCAAGAAGGCGGGCGGCGACCCGGAGCTGATGGCCACCTTCCAGGTCCTGATCGGCGAGAACAGCGCCGTGGTCGACCGGCACGAGCAGCACCTGATCGAGCAGATCGCCGGGATCCTCCGGGACGGCCACCGGGAGGGCCTGTTCACGGTGCCGGAACCGGACGTCCCGACCACGGCCCGCGCGGTCTTCCACGCCACGGACCGCTTCCACAACCCGGCCCACGCGGCCGACTGGTCGGCCCCGGACGCCGAGCAGGCCTTCACCGCGGTCGTGTCCCTCGTGCAACGGGCCCTCAGGGCCTGAACAGCGAGGACCGCCCACTCCTTGAAGATCACTTGGGTCGGAGTTTCCCCTTCCTTGTTCTGCGCATGACTAACGTGCTCGCGCACCACGACCGCAGAAGCTCCCAGGGGGAACCATGTCCGCACCCACCAAGCCGGCCCGCTCGGGAGGCGCCACAGCGATCGGCTGGATCCTCACGATCGGGCTCAACGTCATCGCGCCGATCATCACCTACAACACGCTGACCGAGGACCACGGCTGGTCCGAGTTCTCCGCCCTGCTCATGAGCAGCGCCTGGCCGGTACTGGACGGCGCGATCATGATCGCCTGGCGTCGCAAGCTGGACGAATTCGCCGTCGTGACCCTGGTCTTCCTGGTGATCACGGCGGTGGTCTCGCTCGTCGGCGCGCACACCGCCCGCGCACTGCTGGTCAAGGACTCCGGCGTGACCGGCCTGTTCGGGCTGCTCTGCCTGGGCACCCTGCTGGCCCCGCGCCCGCTGATGTTCTACTTCGGCCGGAAGTTCGCGACCGACGGCACCCCGGCGGGCACCGCCTGGTGGAACGGCATGTGGCAGTTCGAGGGCTTCCGCTCCACCATGCGCACGATGACGCTGGTCTGGGGCGTGGCCTACGTCACCGAGGCACTGGCCCGCATCGCGCTGGCGTACCTGCTGCCGACCGCGACCATGGTGGCCCTCAGCCCGATCATGATCTACGGGGTCCTCGGCGTCCTCGCCGTCTGGACGGCGTGGTTCGGTAAGCGCCGCGCGGCCGAGGGGGCCCGGCGCCGGGCCGAGGCGGAGGCGGCAGCCGCGGCGACCGCCTGAGGACGGGGGAAGGCCCCCGGTTCCTGGGGAACCG
>NZ_JBHYMF010000215.1:0-10893 GCF_042742855.1 Streptomyces sp. NPDC058877
CACCTGCCCGGTGACGGGGCCCCTCCGCACGTCGTGGCCGAGCTCAGTCGCCGATCAGGGCGTCGACGAAGGCACCCGGCTCGAAGGGGGCGAGGTCGTCCGGCCCCTCGCCGAGGCCGACCAACTTGACCGGGACGCCCAGCTCGCGCTGGACGGCGACCACGATGCCGCCCTTGGCCGTGCCGTCGAGCTTGGTCAGCACGATGCCGGTGATGTCGACCACCTCGGCGAAGACCCGGGCCTGGATCAGGCCGTTCTGGCCGGTGGTGGCATCGAGCACGAGGAGGACCTCGTCGAGCGGGCCGTGCTTCTCGACGACGCGCTTGACCTTGCCGAGCTCGTCCATGAGACCGGTCTTGGTGTGGAGCCGGCCCGCGGTGTCGATGAGGACGACATCGGCCTTCTCCGCGATGCCCTCCTTGACCGCGTCGAAGGCGATCGACGCCGGGTCGCCGCCCTCCGGGCCGCGCACGGTCCGGGCGCCGACGCGCTCGCCCCAGGTCTGGAGCTGGTCGGCGGCGGCGGCGCGGAAGGTGTCGGCCGCGCCCAGGACGACGGACTTGCCGTCGGCGACGAGGACGCGGGCGAGCTTGCCGGTGGTGGTGGTCTTGCCGGTGCCGTTGACGCCGACGACCATGACCACGCCAGGGGTGTCTTCGGGGCTCTCGGTCTTCACCGTGCGGTCGAAGTCGCCGAGGAGCGCGACGAGCTCCTCGCGGAGCAGGCCGCGCAGCTCCTCGGGGCTACGGGTGCCGAGTACCTTGACGCGCTCGCGCAGCCGGTCCACGAGCTCCTGGGTGGGGGCGACGCCGACGTCGGCCGTGAGGAGGGTCTCCTCGACCTCCTCCCAGGTGTCCTCGTCGAGGTGCTCGCGGGACAGGAGCGTGAGAAGCCCCTTGCCCAGCGAGTTCTGGGAGCGGGCGAGCCGGGCCCGGAGCCGCACGAGGCGGCCGGCCGTGGGCTCGGGCACCTCGATCTCGGGAGCCGCGGGCTCCTCGACGACGGGGGCCTCGGGGGCCGCTTCGGCGGGGAGCTCGACCTCCTCGACCGTGCGGCGTGGTTCCTCCCGCGGCGTCTCCGCCTCCTCGCCGACGTGCGGTTCGGCGGGCGGAGCGGTGATGGTCGGCGTGGTGGACGGCGGCTCGGCCGGCGGCAGCTGCTTCTTCTTGCGACCGCTGATCACGAGTCCGCTCGTCACGGCGACCACGACGACCAGAGCGATGACTACAGCAAGGATGAGTTCCATAACGCTCACCAGTATGGCGCGGCCTCCCCGGATCCCCTCGTTCCCCGTGCGGGACGCGCCCCCGTTGGTCGAACGGGCCGCTCGGCGTCGGATCGCGCCTCTCTGACCAGCGGTTCCCGGGGTCCGGGGCCGGGAGTGCCGGTGCGGGGCCGCCCACACGACTCCGACGGGGCACCCGGTGCCGCTCCGGCCGGGCCGCCGCGGTGCGGAGGTCCCGCGGCCGGCCGTCGGAGCCGACCGGGCCGTTCCCATCTGACGACTCGTCAGCTAGGGTCCTCCCGCCGCACACCCGCGAAGGGGGACCTCCCGTGCCGTTCAGCGTCGTACGGTTCAACCTCGTCGATCCCCTGGCGACCCCCGAATCGCTGTCGGAGCGCTACCGGGCCGCCCTCGCGATGGCCGCGTACGCCGACGGGCACGGCGTCGACACCGTGCAGACCGAGGAGCACCACGGGGTCGAGGACAACTGGCTCCCCTCCCCCTTCGCCTTCGCAGGCGCGGTCTTCGGCGCCACGCGCAGGATCGCGGTCACCGTCTCGGCGATCATCGGGCCGCTGCACGACCCCCTGCGGCTGGCCGAGGAGATGGCGGTCCTGGACCTGCTCAGCGGGGGACGACTGGTGACGGTGGCCGGGATCGGCTACCGGCCGGAGGAGTACGAGGAGCGCGGCGTCGACTGGGGGCGGCGCGGCGAGCTGCAGGACCTGCTGTTGGAGACCCTGCTCGCCGCCTGGACCGGGGAGCCCTTCACCTACCGGGGCCGTACGGTGCGGGTCACCCCGCGCCCCTTCACCCGCCCCCACCCCCTGCTGCTGGTCGGGGGGTCGTCGAGGGCGGCGGCGCGGCGGGCGGCACGACTCGGGCTGCCCTTCTTCCCGAGCGCGCACCTGCCGGAACTCGATGCGTACTACCGGGAGCGGTGCGCCGAGTACGGCACGGAGGGGTGGACGATGATGCCGGCCGAGCAGACCCCGCTGCTCCACCTGTCGGAGGACCCGGACCGGACCTGGGCGGAGCACGGGGAACACTTCCTCCACGAGGCACGGACGTACGCCTCCTGGCAGTCCGGGGACATCCGCTCGGCGGTGCGCTCGGCGGCGGGTTCGGTCGCGGAGCTGCGGGAGGAGGGCGTCTACCGGGTCGTCACCCCGGAGGAGTGCGCGGGGCTCGGGCTGGAGAGCCTGGTGCTCCACCCGCTGTGCGGCGGGATGCCGATCGAGGAGGGGTGGCGGAGCCTGCGGCTGTTCTGCGACGACGTACTGCCCCGGCTGGAGGCGTGAGGCCTCGGCCGGGGCAGTCGTCGCGAGGAGGGGGCAGCGGGGGTTAGCCCATCTCCTCCAACGCCTTGCCCTTGGTCTCCTTGACGTACCGGAGCACGAAGGGGATCGAGAGCACGGCGAAGGTCGTGTAGATCACATAGGTGCCGGAGAGGTTCCAGTCCGCGAGGGACGGGAAGCTGGCGGTGATGGCCCAGTTGGCGATCCACTGGGCGGAAGCGGCCACACCGAGGGCTGCCGCGCGGATCCGGTTGGGGAACATCTCGCCGAGGAAGACCCAGACCACCACGCCCCAGGAGAGGGCGAAGAAGAGCACGAAGACGTGGGCGGCGACGAGGGCCACCACGCCCTGGGTCTCGGGCAGCTTGCCGTCGACGAGGTCGGCGGAGAAGGCCCATGCTTCGAAGGCGAGGGCGATCGCCATGCCGACGGAGCCGACGAGGGCCAGCGGCTTGCGGCCGACCCGGTCGACCAGGACCATCGCGATCACGGTGCCGATGATGTTGATGATCGACGTGGTGAAGGAGTAGAAGAAGGAGCTCGACGGGTCGATGCCGACGGACTGCCAGAGGGTCGCGGAGTAGTAGAAGGCCACGTTGATGCCGACGAGCTGCTGGAAGACCGAGAGTCCGATGCCGACCCAGACGATGGGCAGCAGTCGGAACCGGCTCCCGGCGGCGAAGAGGTCCTTGAAGGTGGACTTGTGCTCGCTGCGCATGGCCCGGTCGATCTCGGCGACGCGGTGGTCGAGGTTGACCTCGTGGCCCTCGACCTCGGCGAGGACCACCTTGGCCCGGTCGACCTTCCCGACGGAGATGAGGTAGCGGGGGGATTCGGGGATCGCGAAGGACAGCATGCCGTAGAGGAGGGCGGGGACGACCATCACCCCGAGCATCCACTGCCATGCCTCCAGGCCGCCGATCTTGCCGCGCTGCTCGCCGTCGGCGAGCTGGAGGATGCCGTAGTTGACCAGCTGGGAGATGGCGATGCCGATGACGATCGCAGCCTGCTGGAAGGAACCGAGGCGACCGCGGTAGGCGGCGGGGGCGACCTCGGCGATGTAGGCCGGACCGATGACGGAGGCCATGCCGATGGCGAAGCCGCCGATGATCCGCCAGAGGGCGAGGTCCCAGAGGGCGAAGGGCAGTGCGGAACCCACGGCGCTGACGGCGAAGAGCACCGCGGAGATCTGCATGCACCGGATGCGGCCGATGCGGTCGGCGATCCGGCCCGCGGTCGCGGCACCGATCGCGCAGCCGATCAGGGCGATCGCGATGACCTGCGCGAGGGTGCCGGAGCCGATGTCGTAGCGGTCGCGGATCGCCTCGACGGCCCCGTTGATGACGGAACTGTCGTAGCCGAAGAGGAAACCGCCCATCGCGGCGGAGGCCGTGATGAAGATGACGTGGCCGAGGTGGTCCGGGTGAGCGGCTCGGCCTTCAGAAGGCGGCGGCGTGGGCGCCTGCGCAGTGCTGGTCACATGGACTCCTGGGTGGGGGGCGAGCCCTTCCAGTGGCGCACAACTTCACGCCGCCCACCACGTGAAGGTAAAAGCAACGTTGCAGAGACTATGCCTTCAAGTTTCGAAGTCAATAGTCGATGTCATGTGACTTTACGAGCATCTCAAGGTCGTCCATGTTCACAACTTGAACGAATAAGAGGGAGAGGTCCTCAGCGCAACCGCTGGCTGATCACCTTCGAGACGCCGTCTCCCTGCATGGACACGCCATACAACGCGTCCGCGACCTCCATCGTCCGCTTCTGGTGCGTGATCACGATCAGCTGCGAGGACTCCTGGAGCTCCCGCATGATCCCGATCAGCCGCTGGAGGTTGGTGTCGTCGAGCGCCGCCTCCACCTCGTCCATCACGTAGAACGGGCTGGGCCTGGCCTTGAAGATGGAAACCAGCAGCGCCACGGCGGTGAGCGAGCGCTCGCCGCCGGACAGCAGCGACAGCCGCTTGACCTTCTTGCCCGGCGGGCGGGCCTCCACCTCCACCCCGGTGGTGAGCATGTCGTCCGGGTCGGTCAGGACGAGCCGCCCCTCGCCGCCCGGGAAGAGCCGGGAGAAGACGCCTTCGAACTCCCGGGCCGTGTCCCGGTACGCCTCGGTGAAGACCTGCTCGACGCGCAGATCGACCTCCTTCACGACCTGAAGCAGATCGGTGCGGGTCTTCTTGAGGTCCTCCAACTGCTCCGAGAGGAACTTGTGCCGCTCCTCCAGGGCCGCGAACTCCTCCAGGGCCAGCGGATTGACCTTGCCGAGCCGTTGGTACGCCCGCTCGGCGGCCTTCAGCCGCTTCTCCTGCTCCGAACGGACGAACGGCCGCGGTCGATTGCGGGGGTCCTGCGGATCGTCCGGGTCGGCCTCCTCGGGCAGCACCTCGCCCTCGGCCGCCGGTGAGGGGGGCACCGGCTGGTCCGGGCCGTACTCGGCAACCAGGTCGGTCGACTCCACCCCGAACTCCTCCAGGGCCTTCGACTCCAGTTGCTCGATCCGCAAGCGCTTCTCCGCGCCGAGCACCTCGCCCCGGTGGACGGAATCGGTCAGCTTGTCGAGCTCGGCCTTGAGGTCACGACCCCGGGCCCTGGCGACGGTCAGGCCCTGCTCCCGATCCGCCCTCGCGGCTTCGGCCGCGACCCGCTCCCGTTCGGCACGGGCCAACGAAACCTCCACGTGGGCCAGCAGGCCCCGGGCGCCGGCGGCGACCGCACCCGCGACCTCCGCCTCGTGGCGGAGTCGGACCCGGCGCTGCTCGGCGCGCACGCGCGCCTCCCGCTCCGCCCGGGCGGCCCGGTCGAGCGCATCGGCCCGTCCGGCGATCCCCTTGCCCCGCTCCTCATGGGTGCGGACCTGGAGCCGTGCCTCCATCTCGACCTGGCGCGCCCGGGAGCCGTCGACGGCGAGCCGGTCACGCACGACGGTGTCGGGCTCCTCCTCGGCCGGCGCTTCCTCCGCGACCAGCAGTTGCTCGGCCAACTCCTCGGCCTCGGCGGTCGCCTCTTCCAAGGACTCCCGGGCCCGCGTGACGGCCGCAGCGGTGCGCTCGGCCTCCCCCGCGGCCCCCTTGGCCTGCCCCGCCAGCCGGCCGAGCCGCTGTGCGGTCGACGACTTCTCCCGGTCGGTCTCCCTGCGCTGCCCGTCGAGCTCCTCCACGTGCACGCCGGCGACGCGGTACCGCTCGGCCGCCTCCTGCTGGGCGGTCGCCAGTTCCGCGCACCGCAGGCCCAGTTCGACGAGTTCCGCAGCGGCCTCGTCGACCGCGGCCTGGACTTCGAGCAGGCTGGGCGCCGCAGCGGATCCGCCGTGCGCGAAGTGCACCCCGAGGAGGTCGCCCTCGATGGTGACGGCAGTCAACTCCGGTCGACCCCTGACCAGTTCGACGGCCTCGTCGAGGTCCTGGACGACCACGACCCCGGCCAGCAACCGGCGGACCGCACCGAGCAGTTCGACGGGCCCGCTGACCAGGTCGGCGGCGCACCGGTAGCCCTCCGCGTCCGGGGTCGCAACCGGGTCCGGCGCTCCGGCCAGCAGCAGGGACACCCGCCCCGCTTCCTGCTTGCGCAACAGGCGCAGGGCCTCGGTGGCGGCGGTGGGGCCGGCGGCGGCGAGCGCGTCGGCGGCGGCACCGAGGGCCGCGGCCAGGGGGGCCTCGTACCCCGCTTCGACCGTGAGCAGTTCGGCCGCGGGACCCAGGAGTCCGGCGAGCCCGGCGGAGACCAGTGCGCCGGTGCCGTCCTTGCGGCGCAGCCCGAGGGCGAGGGTGTCGTGCCGGGCCCGGGTGGCGGCGCGGCTGCGCTCGGCGGCACCGACGGCCTCGCGGGCTGCGCCCAGGGCGGCCTGGGCTTCGGCGAGTTCGCGGCGGGCGGCCTCGTACCGCTCGCCCTGCGCCACGTCCTCCGCGCCGAGCCCCTCGACCTCCTCCTTCAGCTGCTCGTACTCCTCCTGGGCGACGGCCGCCCGCTCCGCGGCCTCGTCACGGGCGGCGGCGAGACGATCGATCTCCGCCTGGGCGGCGGCGGCGCGCGAGCGGGCGGCGCTGACCTTGCCGTGCAGCCTGGCCAGGCCCTCGCGCCGATCGGCGCTGGCGCGGGCCAGGTCCTTGAGCCGGCGCTCCTCCTCCGCAAGGGACCGCTCCAGTTCCGCGCGGTCGGCGACGGCGACCTCCAGGGCGCGTTCGGCGACCTCCAGGGCGGCTTCGAGTTCGGCTTCCTGTTCACGGACCCGGGCGGCCTCCTGCTCCAGGTCCTCCGGGGCGCGGCCGCGGCGTTCCTCGACGGGGGCGGCGGTGGCACTCTTCACCCGCGCGTCGGCCAGCGAGACGGTCCCCCGCACCCGCTCGGCGAGCCGGGAGAGGTCGTACCAACTCTGCTGGGCGCGCTCCAGGCGGGGCACGAGGGTGCGCGCGTCGGCCTCGAGTTCGGCCTCACGGGCGAGGGCCGCGCGCAACTCGGTCTCGGTGGCCTGCTTGCGGGCGAGCAGGGCCGCTTCGTCAGCGACCTCGGCCTGCAGGACTTCCTGGAGCCGTACGAGGTCGTCGGCGAGGAGACGGAGCCGGGCGTCGCGCAGGTCGGCCTGGATGACCACGGCGCGGCGGGCGACGGCGGCCTGGCGGCCGAGCGGCTTGAGCTGGCGGCGGAGTTCGTCGGCGAGGTCCTGGACGCGCGCGAGGTTCGCCTGCATCGCATCCAGCTTCCGCAGCGCCTTCTCCTTCCGCTTGCGGTGCTTGAGGACCCCGGCTGCCTCCTCGATGAAGGCGCGACGACCCATCGGATCGGCGTGCAACACGGAGTCGAGCTGGCCCTGACCGACGATGACGTGCATCTCCCGTCCGATGCCGGAGTCGGAGAGCAGGTCCTGGAAGTCGAGCAGGCGGCAGGTGTCCCCGTTGATCTGGTACTCGCTGCTGCCGCCCCGGAACATGATCCGGGTGAGGGTGACCTCGGCGTAGTCGATGGGGAGCGCGCCATCGGAATTGTCGATGGTCAGCGAGACCTCGGCGCGGCCGAGCGGGGGGCGCCCGGTCGTGCCGGCGAAGATGACGTCTTCCATCTTGCCGCCGCGCAGCGACTTGGCGCCCTGCTCGCCCATGACCCAGGAGAGGGCGTCCACGACATTGGACTTGCCCGACCCGTTGGGTCCCACCACGCAGGTGATTCCCGGTTCGAACCGAAGGGTGGTGGCCGATGCGAACGACTTGAATCCGCGGAGGGTCAGGGCCTTGAGGTGCACTCCGGGGACTCTACCGGGGTCCGTGCGTTTCACCCGTGATGACGTGGGGCAGATCCTCGGATGAGGAGGGGTGGGACGCGGGGGAAACAACGGGTGAAAGAAAGAAGGGACGCCGAAGCGCCCCTTGCGAGTCCAGCTGTCGTGCCTATGGATCGTCCTGCACGATCAGCTGTGTGTGATCCGGCTGCGCCGACGAGATTGTTTCCCACCTGGCCCCTCGGGGCTGGGTTGTCAGGTGAGCGCAGGCTCTGCCTGGGGTACGTCGAGGTCGATGCTGTTCAGCAGCGAGTCTCCCTGGTGCTGAGCGGCGGCAGCAGCGAGCGTGTCGTTCTCGGACTGGATCCGTACCAGCTCGGATTCGAGGTCCTGGACGCGCTGCTGAAGCCGTCGCATCTCGGCGAGGAGTCGCGGGTCGGAGCCGCCGACGTAACCGAGAAGCGCCTTTGCCATGATGGATGGTCCTCCACAATGAGTGACCGACCGAAGCGGTGTGGGTCGTGAGGGATTCGCACCCGCGGTGCTCGGCAGTACTGCTTGTCGTGCCGGTTCCACTGCCAAACAGCGAAGGTGCGCGGGGCTTCCAGAGTCTCACCAAAAAGTTTGACGGTCAACACGATCACGCCCCGTTTGAAGGGGCGACCGAGGAGTCCACCGGCGCTCGGTGAGCGAGGGGGCCTTCGCACTCGGCGCCACGGGGCGTCGCGATCATTCTTACCGCGCAGCCTTCCACGACGGACGGCCGTTGGCAACCATCAGGCGGTTCGCTGGTCACGCACCCGTTACCGGGTGTCCGTGGGGCACCGCCCTCGGTCACCGAACGGGGCCGCCCCTCATGATCGTCAACGAATGGCGAAGCCCTCGTAACCGCCGCGCGGTGTGCCCCAGATCTCAGTGACGCCGTCCACGCGCCCGGGAGTGTCGTCGGAGCGCAGCCAATCGAGCAAACGGTGGCAATTCTCACGCGGCCCCTCGGCCACCACCTGCACCCGTCCGTCATCGAGGTTCAGGGCGAAGCCGACCAAGCTGCCGATCTCCAAGGCGTTTGCCCTGGTGAACCAGCGGAAGCCCACTCCCTGTACCCGGCCGCGCACCCAGGCGGTCATCCGCACGTCGTCATTCATGGCTGCACGCTAGCCGGCGGATTGCCAGATGAGCACATCGCCCCTGCCTTCCATGGCGTACAGTCCCGACCGAACACACCTCACCCGTATGGGCGCGCGCCGTTCGGTCGCCCAGCCAGAACGGTGCCGAGAGCAAAGATCGGCAAAGCAAGCAAAGGCCAGTAGAGGAAGGCAGGGCAGATGGGACGCCACCGTCGCTCCGGCGCCACACCCGCCGCAGAAGACTACGCGGCCGCTTCGGCCCGCCCGCAGCGGGGTACCCGTCGCAGGCGCCCCGTACGCACCGGGCTGCTCGGCGCCTCCGCGGCGGTCGCGGTAGGCGCCATCGCCGTCACCTCCGGCCTGTTGCCCGGCGGGGACACCCTCACCCTCGGCAGCACGAGCGCCGGCGAGCGACCCGTCCAGTCCCGACAGGCTCCGGAACTGACCACGCAGGGCGGTACCGCGCCGACCCCGGCCAGCGAGTCCGGCCGCACGACTGCGCGTACGGGGGCGGCCGAGGGCACGCCCCCGGCCTCCCCGACCGCGACGCCTAGCCCGAAGGCGACTGTCCAACCGACCCCCAAGCCGACCCCGACGAAGACGAAGGCCCCCAGCACGGCGAAGCCCGCGGCCCCGAAGACCTCGGCCGCACCCACCACCAAGGCGCCCGCCCCGAAGCCGACCCCGTCCTCGGCGTCGCCGAGCAGGAAGGCCCCGGTCGCCTCCACCGCCGACCGCAGCCAGGCCGCGGAGGCCGAGGTCCTCCGACTGGTGAACGTCGAACGCGCGAAGGCGGGCTGCACCCCGGTGCGCGCGGACGCACGGCTCGCGGCACTGGCCGGTGCCTTCAGCGCGGACATGGCGACCCGCAACTTCTTCGACCACACGGACCCGGACGGCGACACCCCCTGGGCCCGGGCGGAACAGGCGGGCATCACGGGCATGGGCGGCGAGAACATCGCCCGCGGCCAGGTGGATGCGGCAGCCGTGATGGCGTCCTGGATGAACAGCGACGGCCATCGGGCCAACATCATGAACTGCGACTTCACCACACTCGGTGTCGGCGTCGCCTTCGGCGACGGCGGGCCCTGGTGGACCCAGGACTTCGGCTACTGAGATTCCCGCGGGTCAGAGCCCTGCACATGCGTATGGGTCGCCCGGGGCCGTGATCGGCACCCGAGGCGGCCCACACTGCGTCCACGTCCTAGCGGCCGTAGAGGTGCCCCCGTACCAGGGGGTCGTTCTCCAGGATGAAGTCCGAGACCTTCCAGAAGTCGTTCAGCAGCGGGTGCTGAAGCGCTGCTTCCCGATCGAGCTTGCGCCCGAAGAGCGGCCCGTTCGGATGCGCGAGGCCGGCGGTCACCAGGGTGGACGCGGGGGACGTCTGCCCCTGCACCGGACCGACCCGGCAGCCGAAGGCAACGTGATCGGTCCACTCCTCCGGGCCGACGCCCCAGGTTCCGAAGATGACGTCGATCCACGCGTCGTGGTCCCGGTCCGTGTGGTGATGACAGTCGGCGAAGTACACGGCGTACGGGGCGCCGTCCGCGTGGATGAAGTCCCAGGCCCGTTCCCTGGGGGCATTGCAGCAGTCGCAGGTGAATTCACGGGTCTGACGGCCGTCGGGGCTCAAGGTCAGCAGCATGGCGGCCATCATGCTCGATGCCGTGGCCACGGGTTCCGGCGGGTCGAGCGCACTGTTCCTGATCATCCGGCTGACCTTCGGGTTCGCGCCCTACGCGCCCCGCCCGCGCCCGATCGGACAGGGAGCAACGGGGAACGAAAGGCCATCACGACGACCGGACAAGCTGACGGCCCCCTACCGTTGGTCCTGGTCGGGGGCCGCACGGAGGCGACCGAGGACGCACAACGATGACAACAGCCGCCTGGCCCCCGCAGCTCAGTGGAGTCAGCGGCGGTTGGCTCGCAGGCCAGAGACCCGGCCCTTCACTTCTTCGGCCACGGGGATTCCTCGGGGCAGCCGTCCCGCACACGAGCGAGCACATGTGAGGGGACCCCGTCACCGGTGCCGGTG
>NZ_JBHYMF010000216.1:0-10889 GCF_042742855.1 Streptomyces sp. NPDC058877
CCCCGATGGGCCTGCACACCTCAGTGTTCGTCGGCCAGGATCAGGTACAGCTTCTTGCGGGCCTCGTTGATCACGGCGACCGCCTTCTGTCGCTGCTCGGCGCTCCCGGTCTTCCACACCTGCCCGAACGCCTCCATCAGGCCGAAGCCGGCCTGCCGGATCTCGTTGACGGCTTCCCAGTCGACCCCTCGCCCGGCCTCTTCCCACGGCGCCTCGGGCCCCTGATCGGCCTCGGCCCGCCCGGATTCGGTGAGCGTGAACAGCTTCTTGCCGCCCTCGCTCGCGCTGATGATCAGTCCTTCGTCCTCCAGCATCTGGAGGGTCGGATAGACCGAACCCGGACTGGGCTTCCAGGCCCCGTCGCTGCGCTCGCCGATCTCCCGGATCATCTCGTACCCGTGCATCGGACGGTCCTTGAGGAGGGCCAGGATCGAAGCGCGCACATCGCCGCGCCGCGCACGACCCCGTCCGCCTCCGCGCCCCCGGCCGCCGCCGAAGGGCCCGCCGCCGAATCCGGGCCCGAACGGCCCGAACGCGGCGCGCCGCCCCTCGAAGTCCCCCCGGGGTCCGGGGCCGCAGCCTCCACGACCGTGCCCGTTTCCGTACTCGTGTCCATGTGAACGCATCGCAACGCTCCTTTCACCAGATACCCATCATTGAACTGTCGCGATATCTCAACGATATATCGGAACCATTCGCCGAGCAAGGTTCCCGACAATGAAGGGCACCTCGCCTCCGGGAGGGGAGCCGGGTCCTGGCGCGTGCCGGCGGAGCCGCGGTACTGGGCACCGGCGAGATCGGCTTCGTGCACGAGACGGACGGATGGGCCGTGAGCGAGGTCGGCAACCAGTCCACCGGGCACCGCCCGGGCCTCACTTCCTGGTCGGCAGCCGCCCGCGCTCTGGACGGCCCGGGGCTCCGGCGGCCCTCCGGCTCCATCCGTCAGATGGTGTTCCGGCGGTGCCCCCCACTGTCAGGAGCACACCATCGCGGAGGGGGCGAGTTCGTCTGCGCCTTCTGCAGCAGCGGCCTGCCCTCGGCACGCAGCGTGGCCTCCACCACCGCGTGAGGGGCGGACGCACGGCCGCTCGGAGGAACCGCCGCACCACGGCGCACCGGTACGCCCTGGAACCTCGCGCCGCCGTCCAAGCACGACCGACGGACCCCGAAGGAGCCGCGCGGGGTGGGGCGGCGTTGGTCTGCGGTCAGGAGGCCGGGACGCCCGCCCTGTCCAGTACGGCGGTCATCTCGCCCTCCGGAAGCACCGGATTGGCCCCCGCACTGGAGGCCAGTTCCGGCACGTGGAGTGCCTCGCGGAGCCGGCGGAGCGGGAGGCGCGGGTCGCCGGTCGCCGCCTGGCGCGTCCAGGTCTCGGGGTCGTGGCTGAGCCGCTCGATCAGCGCGGGCGTGGCGGCCGGGTCCCGGATCGCCAGCCGACGGTAGCTCCCGTCCGGGTGGTCCGCGTAGCGCGCGGCGAAGCCTTCACGGGGAAAGCGGGGGTGCGTCTCCGCCATCCATGCGGAGAACGTGCCGCCGAGCCGTGCGTACACCCGCATGAGGACCTCCTCCGGGGTGTCGGGGTGGTGAATGGCCAGAAGGTTCTCCAGCACCGGGTCCTCGACGCGTGCGAGCAGGCGCAGCAGGTCGGACGGCAGGTGGGGACTCCGGGCGGCGGCGCGCCGGAGCAGTGGGTGGGCGGAGGTCGCGGCCCGCCGCAACACCTCGGGGTCGGCCAGCCCGTCCCGTACCCAGCGCACGCCGTTGCCCCGGTCGAGGTCCCCGGCCGTGAAGTCGATCGCCATGCGCCGGGCCTCGTCCAGCTCGGGCCGGAGGGAAACCGCGAGCCGCACGGCCTCGTCGGGGTCGACGGCGAGCCGCTCCACGAGGTCGGCGGCAGGATCTCCCATGCCCGCACCGCGGCCCGGCGCGCCACCGGATCGTGGTGAGCAGCGCTCGAGGCCACGAACGGCAGCGACAGATGGGGCGAGTCCAGCAGGGTCGCGCGTACGGAAGGGTCGGGGTCGTCGAGCAAACGGACGCACACGGCATCCGGCAGCGGCGCGACCTTTGTGCGCGGGTCGTACACCTCGGGTCCGTACGCGAGGGCGGCCCGCACCTTGGGAGAAGGGTCGTCCGCGAGCCGGGCCCGCTGCGCGGGGTCCGCCCCGGCGCTCATGGCGAAGTCGATCCGGGCGCCCGGGTTCGGGTGGGCCAGGATCACCGCGACGGCCGCCTCGGGGAGTCCGGCCCGTTGGGCGGCGCAGCGGGGCGGACCGTCACCTCCTCCGTCGAAGGCGAGCAGGCGCAGCAACAACGGGGCCGGCAGCGCCGGGTTGCGGGCGAGTCCGTCCAGTGCGGACGCGTGGAACGCGACCATGCTTCCCCCGTGTCCCCGTGGACGGCCGGCCCTCGATGCTACCGCCGCGGTCGTCGTCGCGGCGTTCCGGTTGCAGAAGGTCCGGGGCGGAGGAAGCCGGCGCCGCGCCCCGCACGTGAGGCCCGGTGTTCAGCGGACCACGGATGGTCGACCGTCCGGCCCCGGGCCGGACGAAGCCCCGCGTGGCCCCCGAAGCCGGACCGTCCATCCATCCGTCCATCCGTCCATCCGTCCATCCGTCCATCCGTCCATCCGTCCGAGATCGTGCGGGGAACCGGCTCCCGGAGCGGGGGCCGGTCCCGCCGCGTCAGTCCCGCCGCACGACGTCCTTCACGAACACGAGGCCGTCCGTCACCTCCAGGTGCTCCGGGTCCAGCGGCGCGTAGCCGAACCAGGGGGGACGCTCGGGGAGCGGGCGGCGCATCGGCGAGGAGGATCGCCAACCGGCGGGTGTCGACCAGGAGACGGTCGTCCGGCAGCGCGTACAAGCGCCCCTCGATGCTGCCCGACGGCGGCACGCCCACCCCCTGGTGCCGGATCGTCCCCAGGGCCATGGCCACGAAGGCGTACTCCTCGCCCAGTTCGGCACTCGCCCGTGCGCCCGCGCTCCACCACTCCAGCGGCGCACCGCCCATCCGCATCGAACTCTTCGCCCGCTGGAGGTGGGCGTGATGGGCGTAGACGAAGGCCGGACCGCGGGCGGCGATCGCGAGGAGGTTCTGGGCCATCATCCGGTCCCGCACGGCGACCAGCCGGGCCAGGCGGGTCGGCGCGTCCTCGGCCATCCCGTGGTGGTAGCGCAGCAGGCCGAGCGCGGCACGCCCGTACAGACGTGCCCGCTCCAAGTCGCTCCGGGAGTCAACGGCGATCAGGTGGGGGGTCTGCTCGTCGAGCAGTCCCACCAACTCGTCGGCGAGCAAGCGCAGTTCGCGGGCTCCAGCGGTCCGGCCCACCGACCGGGCGGGGTCATGCATCACGGCGGGGTCGGTCCACCGCCCGTCGGCGCCGATCAGGGCGTCGAGGACCTCCGCACCACAGGGGAGCAGGTCCGGGTCCACCCGGGCCGCAAGATAGGCGTGGAGTGCGGTGAGGGCCTGCCGGGGGCTCTCGGCGCCACTGATTTCCAGCGGGCCGTCGAAACCGGCGAAGTGGAGCTGGTCGGAGGCGGGCCGACCGTCGTTGTGGGCACGCATCCAACGCACCAGTTCCCGATTGGCCTCGGAGGCGCCCCAGCCGTGGCTGAATCCGTTTTCCATGACCTCGTCGAGGGTGCCCGTGCCGGAGGTGACGTGGTCCTCCACGAGCAGTCCCCGCAGGCAGTCGCTCTCGATCGCGATCGTCCGGTAGCCCTGCTCCTCGACGAGTTGCCGGAAGAGGTCGTTGCGGAGGTCGAGCAGGGAGTCCTCGCCGTGGGTGGGCTCTCCCAGGGCGAGGAGCCGGGGTTTGACGGGGAACAGCCGCATCACGGCGGCAGCCCCAAGGGCATGAACGGCGTCCCTGATGTCAGTCGTCATTCCCTCAACGCTATCGCTGAACATACGGTTGAAACTTTTCCACACCTTCCACGATTATCTTCGGCTTCATGGGAAGAAACCCTCAAAGCAGCGGGAAGCTGAGACCGATCGATCTGGCACGCGAGCACGGCCTGTCGACGCAGGCGGTCAGGAACTACGAGGAGGCCGGCATCCTTCCGGCCGCCGACCGCACCCCCAGCGGCTATCGCACCTACACCCCGCTGCACGCCTGCGCCCTGCGGACGTTCCTCGCCCTGTTGCCGGGGCACGGCCACCGGGCGACGACGGCGATCATGCAGGCCGTGAACCGGGGCGCGGCCGACGAGGCGCTCCGCCTCGTCGACGAGAGCCACGCCCAGCTCCTCGACGACCGGCAGACCCTTCGGGCCGTGACGGGCGCCCTCCGTGACGCGCGGTCCTCCGCCGGCCCCGCACGGGGCGCGACGTCCGGGCCCGGCGGCACGTTCATCGGGCCGCTGGCCGGAAGGCTCGGCGTCCGCCCGGCCACGCTGCGCGCCTGGGAGCGGGCCGGCCTGGTGCTCCCGCACCGCGATCCGAGGACCGGCTACCGCGTGTACGACGGGGCAGCCGTACGGGACGCCCAACTGACGGGACCAACGCCGTGTCGACACATTCGCTCTTGGACAGGGCTCAGGAGCTGTGGGAGGAACTGGCCCGCGCCCCGAGGGCGTTCACGCCCCACGCCGTACACGTGATCGTTTCTCCGGATTCGGGGCTGTGCCCGCCCGGCTGGGGCGGCGCGGTCTCGCTGGGAGACTCGGCCGTCGTGACCGTGCCGAGCGCGCGCACGGCCGCGGCGGTACGCGCCGCCGTGTCGGACCTCCCCGCGGCGGCCCTCACCGACCCCGCCTCCGTGAGCGCGGTGCTCCCCGTGACCGGGATCCTCGGTCCCGCCGCCCTGGCGTACGCCTCCCCGGAAGGCTTCCGGCCTGCCGTCGGCGCGTCCTCGGCCGTGGAGCGGCTGCCCGTCGGCCATCCCGCACTCAGGATCCTGGAGGAGGAAGCCGGCCGGAGCGACTCCGCGGAGGCGTCCCTGCACGAGATCACCTCGCCCGCCTTCGTGGTCCGTGAGCACGGTCGGGTGGTGGCCGCAGCCGGCCACCGGACCTGGCCGTGCCGAACGGCCCACATCAGCGTGCTGACGGCCCCGGGCTCGCGCGGCCGTGGCCTCGCCCGCACAGCCGCCTCGGCCGCCGTCGCCGAGGCCCTCTCCGCAGGGCTGCTGCCGCAGTGGCGCGCCCGTCCCCCTGCCTCACGACGGGTCGCCGCCGCGCTGGGTTTCGAGGAGTTGGGCGCCCAACTCTCCTTCGAGCTGCCCTGACCACCCCTCCGTCCGCGAACCGCCCCGCACCCCGGGCCTGCGACACTCTTGGCCATGGCAACCGAGACCCCACCGCTCTTCACCCAGTTCACCACCTCCGAATCGGTGCACGTCGGACTTCTGACGGCCCTCACCGACTGCTGGACCGAGGTGAGCGACGCAGGTGGAGCCGCCGGTTTCCCCTTCCCACCGGTGGATCCCGCCGCGGTCGCCGCCGCGGTCGACCGGATCGTCACGGGACTCGACCCGGCGCGCTGCCGTCTCCTCGTCGCCACCGTCGACGGCGCCCTGGCGGGTTGGCTGTGCCTCCGCCGCGACCCCGATCCGCTGGTCGCCCACTGGGGCACCCTGCACCACGTCCAGACCCGCCTCGAAGCCCGCGGCCGGGGCATCGGTGCGGGCCTGGTGCGGCGTGCCCGGGAGATCGCCCGCGACGAGATGGACTTGGAGCAGTTGAGGCTGGCGGCACGCGGCGGCAGCGGACTCGAAGCCTTCTACGGCCGGCTCGGCTGGCGCGAGGTCGGTCGCTGGCCCGGGGCGCTGCGGCTGTCCGCCGAGGACCACCGCGACGAGGTCCTCATGGTGCTGGCACCCCTGTGACTCGGCCGGGAGCGCCGCCGGCGGGATTCCCCGCCCTGACGACCGGGACGAAGCGGTCCAGTTCTCCGCGATTGGCCTTGGTCCGCCCTTTTGCGTGCCCGGTACGGTCACGGCATGCGCATCCGAATCGTTGACGCCTTCACCGACCAGCCCTTCTCCGGCAACCCGGCCGGCGTCCTGCTCCTCGACTCCTTCCCGGACGACGCCTGGCTCCAGAAGGTCGCCGCCGAGGTCAACCTCTCCGAGACGGCCTTCGCCCACCCGCTGCCCGGCGGCGAGGCCGACTGGGCCCTGCGCTGGTTCACGCCCACCACCGAGGTCGACATGTGCGGCCACGCCACCCTGGCCACCGCCCACGTCCTGCACTCCACCGGAACCGCGAGCGGCAGCGTCCGTTTCACGGCCCGCTGTGGCGTGCTGATCACCACGACCGAGGCCGACGGCACGATCACCATGGACTTCCCGACCTCTTCGCTCACTCCGGTGTCCGCCCCCGAGGGCTTGGAGAAGGCGCTCGGCGCCGAAGTCCTCGCCGTCCACGACACAGCCGCTCACATCGGCGACCTGCTCGTCGAGTTGCGTGACGAGGCGGCCGTCCGCTCGCTCGCTCCTGACTTCGCCGCCCTCAAGGTCCTCTCCTCGCGCGGGGTCATCGCCACCGCCGCCGCCGAACGTCCGGACAGCGGATACGACTTCGTATCGCGCGGCTTCTTCCCCGCCGTGGGCATCGACGAGGATCCGGTGACGGGCAGCGCCCACACCGCCCTCGCGCCGTACTGGTCGGCCAGGTTCGGCCGGGAGGACCTCACCGGCTTCCAGGGCGGAGCCCGCACGGGCCGCGTCCGCACCCGTCTGCGCGGTGCGCGCACCCTGCTGAACGGCCATGCCGTCACCGTCATCGAGGGCGAACTGAGCGCCTGACCGGGAGGGTCCGCGGGGACGGGGCGCACGGCTCGGCCGCAGCGCCGTCCCCGTCACGCGGTCGGCAGCCAATCCACCTTCCCGGCCAGCAGGCCGTACCCGACGAAGGCCACGATGTCGAGCAGCGCGTGCGCCACGACCAGCGGCCCGACCCGGCCCCACCTGCGGTACAGCAGTACGAAGACCACGCCCATAACCACGTTGCCGAGGAAGCCGCCGATCCCCTGGTAGAGGTGGTATGAGCCGCGCAACACCGAGCTCGCCACCAGCGCGGCCATCGGCGACCAACCCAACTGGCCCAGCCTGCGCAGCAGGTAGCCGACGACGATGACCTCCTCTAGGACGGCGTTCTGCACCGCCGAGAGGATGAGCACCGGATACTTCCACCACACGTCGGGCAGGGACTCCGGCACCACCGTCAGGTTGAACCCGGACGCCCGTGCCGCCAGGTAGAAGGCGAGGCCCGCGCTCCCGATGCCCGCCGCGACCAGTGCACCCCGTCCGAGGTCGGACCACGGCCGGGTCCGGTCGAAGCCGATGGCCCGCAGCCCGGCGCCCTCCCGCAGCAGCAGATGGGCGACGAGCACCACCGGGACGAGCGCCGTGGCGATGCCGAAGAGCTGCCAGGACAGGTCGAGCCAGGGGCGCCCCGGCGCGTACGAGCCGTTGAGCGTCGCCGCCTGCTCCTTCAGGGAGCCAGGTTTGGTCAGCGAGCCGATGAAACTGATGAGCGAGGACACCGCGCTCGCTCCCAGCGAGAGCGCGAGCACGACGAGCGTCTCGGAGCGCAGCACGCCGCGGGGCAGGCCGTCGGGGGGCGGGGAGGCATCCCTCAGTTCCTTCTCCGACACCACACCTGTCTCCACTTCCCCGTCGCGGGCACACGCCGTTCCGGTGGCCCCACGTCCGGGACCACCTTGACATGATCACCCATCGCCGGGTGGGGAAGCCCGGGAGGCGGGGTCCTGATCCTGAACGGGGTCAGTCGATCCCCACCGGCCAGGTGTGCACCGGCTCGCCCGTGAGCATCAGCTCCCGGTAGCGCCGGGTCATCGCCGCGAGCGCCGCCTCGCGGTCGAGGCCCGCGTCCAGGGCGCGGTGGAAGGTGTCGGTCTGCCAGGAGGCACCGTTCACCCGTCGCAGACAGCGTTGCTCGATGACACCGAGGTAGAAGTCCCGGTCCGCCGGCTCCACGCGCCAGGAGTCGAGGCCCGCCGCCGCGAGCGGCAGCAGCTCGTCGAGGACGAGCCGGACGGCCGGCAGGCTCGTGACGCCGCCCGCGCGTCCCGCACGGGGCCAGCGCAGCTCCGCCTCGATGCCGTGGCGGCAGGCGGCGTCGAAGTTGGCCTCGGCCTCCTGGAAGGCCATCCGCTTCCAGACGGGCCGGGAGTCCTCGGCGAGCGAGCGGACGAGACCGTAGTAGAAGGCGGCGTTGGCGATCACGTCGGTGACGGTGGGGCCGGCGGGAAGCACCCGGTTCTCGACGCGCAGGTGCGGGACCCCGTCGACCCAGCCGTACACCGGCCTGTTCCAGCGGTAGACGGTGCCGTTGTGCAGGACCAGCTCCTGGAGGCGCGGCACCCCTCCCCGGTCGAGCACGAGCAGCGGGTCCTCCTCGTCGCAGAGGGGCAGCAGCGCAGGGAAGTAACGGACGTTCTCCTCGAAGAGGTCGTACACCGAGTCCACCCAGCGCTCCCCGAACCAGGTCCGCGGTCGCACGCCCTGCGATTGCAGCTCGGGCGGCCGGGTGTCGGTGGCCTGCTGGAAGAGCGGCGGCCTGGACTCGCGCCACAGCTCGCGGCCGAAGACGAAGGGGGCGTTGGCGCCGAGCGCTATCTGGACGCCCGACACGGCCTGCGCCGCGTTCCACACGGCGGCGAACCGGGCGGGGGTCACCTGGAGGTGCAGCTGCACCGAGGTGCAGGCCGCCTCGGGCACGATCGACTCCGTCGTGCACAGCAGTCGTTCGACGCCGTGGATGTCGAGGGTGAAGTCCTCACCGCGGGCGGCGAGGATCTGGTCGTTCAGCAGCGTGTAGCGGTCGTTGGCCGACAGGTTCGCGGGAACCAGGTCGGACTGTGCGAGCGTGGGCAGGATGCCGATCATGACAACCCCGGCATCGAGTTCCGAGGCCTTGCGGTCGGCGTATCCGATACCGGTTCCGATCTCCTCCGCCAGCCGGTCGAAAACCCGCCCGCCGAGCTGGTGGGGCGCGATGTTGACTTCCAGGTTGAACATTCCGAGTTCCGTCTGGAAATCGGCGCTGGCGATCTTTTCGAGGACGGGTCCGTTCAACATTCGGGGCAGCCCGTCGGCACCGGCGAGATTGAGCTCGATCTCCACGCCCATGAGATTGCGCGGCCGATCGAACCGCTTCTCCGCCAGCAGACGCGCGAGTCCCGCGAGGCACTGCTGGAGTTTCCTCCGGTACTGCTGCCGATCCGACGGGCCGAACCCGTCGGCTACGACCTTCTCCCCCATCGAAGCGTCCCTCCCCGAGTGGGCAGCCGCCACGACGGCCGCGCGTCACGGACGATGATGCCCACCCCACTGATCCACAACGCCTGCGGGACCGGCCTGTCGGAGGATAGGCTGGATGAAGCGCTCCACTGGCACATTCCAAAGGCAGGGAACGTCCGACATATTCTCTTGTCACATTCCCGTGGGGTGTCGAAGCAAAAATCGGCCGTCCCCTGTGAGGGAAAATCCGCAGGTGGGAGTGGAACCACCTTCTGGATTCCCTTCCAACTCCCCTCCTTTTCGACCGGATGACACCTTGTCAGGAGTACCGGCGGCTCCTAGCGGAAACACTCTGTGAACACTTGTCGTATAAACTCCGCGGACGAGGCAGAGTGTTGGCGCCCGGCCATGGCCCCATGGCCCCTCTCTGGCCCCGCCGTCGACAGCGCCGTCGTACCTGCCCACGCTTCACCGTGTCTCCTGAGTGAGAGGCGTCCCACCATGCTTCGACCTTCCCCGGCACCCGCGCCGGCCCTGCGTAGCGTCCTCGCGGCCCTCGGTTCGCCGACCGCCGTCCGCGAGCCGCGGACTCCCGCCCTGCGCGCAGCACAGGGACCGCTGAGCCCCCAACACCCCCTGCCCGTGCACGTCCTCGGCGTCACCGGGGCATCGGGGCTCGCCCCCCGCGCCGAGCTCACCGGCTGGCGCTTCCTCATCAGGGACGGGGACCGGGCCATCGCCGCCGCGGACACCATCCTCACCCCCGACGGCTGGTCCTTCTCGCACTTCTTCGAAGGACCGTACGTCTCCTCCATGGAACGGGCCCTGCTCCAGGCCGAGTCGCTGCCCGTCCCCCACCGGCCGCGCCTGCTCTCCGTTCCGGAGCTCTACATGCTGACACTGTGGCTGCAGCCCGGTGCGGAGGCGGAGGCGACGGAGGACGCCCCGACGGCAACCGATCTGATGGTGCCCCTGGCACCCGCGCCACCGGGCATCGCGGCCCACCAGCCCTACCGGTTCGCCGATCTCCTGCTCGTCCTCAGCACGCGTCTCGCGCCGCCGCTCCTGGGCTCGGGGGCGTCCGCCTGACCCGGCACCTCACGTCGCCGCCCCGTGACCCGGTCGGGTCACGGGGCGCACTGCCGTCCGGGCGAGCGGCCCGAACGCTCTGCCCGAACATCCCTCCCGGACGGACTAGCCCGCTGGGACCATGCCGAACCATCCGAAGGGACCGTGCAGTTGGCCTGAACCGCCCCTGCGGGTGATGCGTCTTCTCCGCAGAGGACGAGCTGACGTGAAATACCTGCGGAAGCGCGTCCGTGGGGCAAGACTGTGACCGGAAGCAACCTACCGACGGGGGCGGCCATGAGCGCGCAGAGCCGCAGGACATCCACCACGACGCAGCGAAAGAACCCACCCATGTGCCAGCACCAGCCTGCCTGTCCCACCGCCGACTCAGCCGACCGGGAGGCGGCCCGACTGACGGCGCACCACCCGGAACAGGGCTGGAGCCTGCTGTGCAACGGCGTCCTCCTCTTCGAGGACACCGGCGAGCTGCTGCCGGACGGACAGATCATCGCCCCGCACCGGCCGCTGACGGCGGGGCAGGTGACGACGGCCGCCTGAAAGCGCCCGGCGGGGAAGCAGGCGGGAAACGAACGCCGAGGGCCGGCCC